>DASYRS010000113.1:0-6221 GCA_036004205.1 Dongiaceae bacterium | reverse complement strand
GGCACCCGGAGATCATGCGCGCGAAGGAATCGGATGCCCGCGTGTTGGTGGTCGGCGCCGGGCCTGCCGGCCTCTCCGCGGCACGTGGCCTCGGACTGCGTGGCTACGAGGTGGCGCTGGCGGAAGCCGGCACGGAACTGGGCGGCCGCGTCGCGCTGGAATGCCGCCTGCCGGGCCTTGCCGCCTGGGGCCGCGTGCGCGACTACCGCGTCGGCCAGATCCAGAAAATGCCGAACGTGCAGGTCTATCTGGATTCGGCGCTGTCCGCCGATCAGGTGCTGGAGTTCGGCTTCGACCATGTCGCCATCGCGACCGGCTCATCCTGGCGGCGCGACGGCGTGGCGCGGTTCCAGACCCAGCCCATCGCCATCGATCCCGCGATGCCGATCTTCACGCCCGATGATCTGATGGCGGGGCGCCTGCCGAAGGGCGACGTGCTGCTCTATGACGACGACCACTACTACATGGGCGGCGTGCTGGCGGAGCTGCTGGTCAAGAACGGCAACAAGGTCCGGTTCGTGACGCCGTCGATCCGCGTGTCGGACTGGAGCTACAACACGCTGGAGCAGGCCTTCATCCAGAAGCGCCTGATCGAGCTTGGCGTCGAGATCCACGTGACGCGCGGCCTCGTGAGCGTGGCGCGCGATCATGCGGAGGTCGCCTGCACCTATTCGGGCCGTACGTCGCGGATTGCCTGCGACGCGGTGGCGCTGGTGACGGCGCGGCTGCCGAACGATGCGCTCTATCTCGAGCTCAAGGCGCGCCAGGCGGAATGGCGCGATGGCGGCATCGCGAGCGTCGCGCTGATCGGCGATGCCAAGGCGCCGGCGCCGATCGCCTGGGCGACCTATGCCGGCCATCGCTATGCCGAGGAGCTGGACGGACCCGACATCGGCGATGCCGTGCCGTTCCGGCGCGAGCTGGCTGCACTGAGCGCGCAGTGAACGACGGGAGGTCCTTGTCTTTGCTGGGTCTCGACCCTTTAATGCGCTCGGGGATCAGGGGAACCTGCCGGGTAGCGCCGCGGCGGTGGCGTCGATCCACCTGACGGCGATTGCTCAGCGCTCGGGGGATGACGATGCGCAGACTTACCGAACGGCCGCGCGACGCGGCGGTTGCGGCAGACGACAGGGCCAAGCGGCCGGTTTCCGGCCTGTGGATGCGAGCCCTAGCCGGGGCGGTGCGTCATCTGGTGGTCGGTCAACTGACGCTGATCGGACCGGATGGCCGGACGGCGACCTTCGCGGCCGCCAAGCCCGGTCCGCAAGCCACGTTGCGCATTCGCCGGAGCCGCGCGGTCCGCCGGCTGTTCACCGGCGGCGACGTCGGCTTCGCCGAATCCTACCTGGCGGGAGACTGGGACAGCCCGGATCTGGCGGCGCTGATCGAACTGGCGGCGCGCAACGAGGCGGCGATGACGGAAGCCTTGCGCGGATTCGCGATCGTGCGCGCCTGGCACCGCTGGCGCCACCTGCTGCGCCCGAACTCGCGCACCGGAGCGCGCCGCAACATCGCGGACCACTACGACCTGGGCAACGATTTCTATCGCCTGTGGCTCGACCCGACGATGACCTATTCCTCGGCGATCTTCGCCGAGCCGCACCAGAAGCTCTCCGATGGGCAGCTCGCGAAATATCGGCGCATGGCCGAGAGCCTGGACCTGAAGGCCGGTCACCGTGTGCTCGAGATCGGCTGCGGCTGGGGTGGCTTTGCCGAGTTCACCGCGGCGAACTATGGCTGCCATGTCACCGGCATCACCCTGTCGCAGGAGCAGAAGCGCTTTGCGGAGGCGCGAGTCGCGCGCGCCGGCCTCCAGGACAAGGTGGAGATCGCCCTGACCGACTATCGCGACGTGACCGGCGCATTCGACCGCATCGCCTCGATCGAAATGTTCGAGGCGGTGGGCGAGGCGCATTGGCAGACCTTCTTCCACAAGCTGCGCGACCTGCTGGCGCCCGGCGGTCTCGCCACCTTGCAGGTGATCCTGATCGAGGAGCAGCGTTTCGATCTCTATCGGCGCGGCGCGGACTTCATCCAGCGCTACGTGTTTCCGGGCGGCATGCTGCCCTCGCCGGGCGCCTTCGCGCGCGCGGCGGAAGCGGCGCGGTTGAAAATCGACGAGACCTACCATTTCGGGCGCGACTACGCGCGCACCTTGTCGCTGTGGCAGAAGGAGTTTCAGCAGGCCTGGCCGCGGGTCGCGGGCCTTGGCTTCGATACGCGCTTCAAGCGGCTGTGGGAGTATTACCTGGCCTATTGCGAGGGCGGCTTCCGCGCCGGCAGCATCGACGTCGCCCAGTTCCGCCTGGTCCGTCCCTAGAGGGTGGCAGATTTCGCTTTGACTATTCCGCTTCGGTGATGGTGGCAGGTGCCTGGCAGCGCCGGCAGATATAGTCGATCATGGATCCGTCATTGGCGCGGAAGCGCAGCTTCACCCAGCGCCCGTCGCGGTCGTACCAGATCTCGCCATTGAGATCGCCGGAATAGAGATAGTGCCGGGCACGCAGCGAGCCGTTGCGGGTCGAGACGGTGTCGAGCCCCTGGTCGAAGACTTGGACTTCGTCGACCTCGCCCGTCATGCCGTTCAGCATCGGCCCGCCCTCGAGCAACGCGGCGTTCCAATGGCTGATGGGAATAACGGCGGGCGTTTCATAGGCCCTATCATTGGTCTGCACCCGCAACCCTTGAGAATCGCGGGTCGCCTGGACATGGATCAGATCGCCGTCGTCGTTGGTGGACGCCTCGATCGATTGCAGCTCGCCGCCGCTCCAGAGCTCCCGCGCATGGTAGCGAAGGGAGTAGAGCGGCACGAACAGCAGATTGATATCGATATCCACGCGGGCTTCGGCCAGCACGCCTTGGGCGGTGCGCGTGAAGTTGATGCTGTACTGCCCAACGAGGTCGCCGTCGCGCACCACGTCGAACACGATCTGGCTGCCGTAGAGCCGGAACGGATCGTTGGCGGGCAAAGGCGCCTCCGCGGCCGCGGAAGCGGCGCAGAGCGCAAGGACGCTCATGGTCACAACTTGACCCCAATGCCGAAGCATGTTGCCCCTCATGCTTGCGATCGTTCAGCCGCTACCAAGTGTTGCGCAGCGCGGCCAGGTGTCCCGAGGGCGATTATATGCGCGGGATCGTGCGGTTGATCAACCGGAAATCACTGTCACGAAGCTGAAGCAATCATCCGGCCGGCGCGGATCTGGGCCGGCGCGTCGTGCCCTCCCGCGCGGCCGCCAGAATCAGCTCCGCCGCGCGCCGGCGCTGGTTCCGGGCGCCGAGGCTTGCGCTCAGCTCCTTCAGCCGCCGCCTCATCGCGGCGTCCGAGAGCAGGCGCCGCACGGTCGCGAGCAGATCCTGCGGCTTCCAGTCATAGCGAGGCAGGCGGGCACCGAGCTTCAGCTCCTCGACCCGCCGGGCATTGTCATGGCCGTCCCAGCAATAGGGCATGACGAGGGACGGCTTGCCGAAGGTCAGCGCTTCGTTCAGCGAGTTATTGCCGCCATGGTGGATGAAGAGGTCGACCTGCGGGATCACCGAGGGCTGGGGGTACCAGTATTCCAGATGGACGTTGTCGGGCACGGTCTCATAGTTGTCCTTGTAGGGTCCGACCGACATCAGCACACGATAGGGTGCTTCGGCGAACATGTGGATCAGGCGCTGGAACAGGTCCGTGTCCGCCGCCCCCAGCGATCCGAAGCCGACATAGATCAGCGGCTTGCCGTTGTGCTTGGGGAAAAAGGGCAGCTCGTACGGCGCCTCGGTCCGGACCGCACCGCCGACATAGGCGAAACGCGCGGGGTCGAGGGCATGGCGCCGGCGGTGGCGGATGGCTTCCGGCGTCAGCAGCAGATTGAGCCAGGGCGAGGGGCTCAGGAACTGGCCCTTCGGCATCGCCGGCTGGCCGACCGACTTCAGGAACGCGTTGTAGCGATCATGGACCGGCTTCAACTCCGTCAGGTAGGCCGTGCGGAATTCATCGCAGGCCGGCCGGTCGCCGATGGCGCAGCCGGAGGTATAAGGCGACACGTCCGGATCGGGCAGCTCCGTCTCGGCGCAGGAGACGATGCGCACCCAGGGCACGCCGGCCGCCGCGATCGCCGGGAACAGCACCACATTGTCGAGGCAGATGACATCCGGCCGCAGCTTGGCGAGGGCCCTGCGCAGGGCCGGCTCGGCATGGATCGCGCTGTCGACGATCGCATTCCAGGCCGGCACCTCGTAGGTCGCGATCTGCTCCAGCGGCGAGAGATGGAAGTGCGGCCGGTGCTGGTCGATGAAGCGCTGCCAGAAATCCGCGATCTCGGCGTCGGACTTCAGCGGCGACATGGCGACCGGCATCTCGTCGAACCCGTAATTGCCGAACATGCCGGCAAAGCCCGGGTCGCACAGGAACACCGGCCGATGCCCCAGCTCGCGCAATTCCTGCGCCAGGGCGACGCAATTCAAGGACGCGCCATAGGCCGCTTCCGGCAGGAAGGCGATGGTAAGGTTTTCGCTCATCGCGCCCCGCCCATCATGGTAGCCCGCAGCATCGGCGGCGCCCCGCGATTGACGAAGCCCGGCCGCGCCCGCAGCGAGGATGCCAGATGCTCGCGCATCAGCTCGGCGGCGCGGGCCAGCTCGCCGGCCGCCACCGCCTCCAGGATCGCCAGATGCTCGCGGCAGGATTCGATCAGGCGCGCGGGCGGCACCTGCATGCTGGTGGTGGCAAGGCGCCGCAGCCGGCTCTGCCGCCGGATGGCCTCCGCCAGGAAGCGGTTGTTGGAGGCATCGCCCATCGCCTCGTGAAAGGCGATGTCGGTCTCCAGCGCGCGCTTCAGGTCCAGGGTGCGGGCGTCCTGCCCGGCCAGCTCCGCCAATGCGGATTTGAGGTCGCGCGCCCGCTTCGCATCCAGCGCGAAACCCGGTTGCAAAAACGCCGCCGGCTCCAGGATCAGGCGGAACCGGTGGCTGTCCTCCTGCGAGCGCAGGGAATCGAGCGCCGGCAGGAATACCCAGCGCTGCCCCAGCGCCCGCTCCACGATCCCGTCCTTTTGCAGGCGGCCCAGGACGCGCAGAACGATGGCCCGCGACGCGCGATAGCGCCGGGTCAGATGAGCCGCCGTCACCTCGGCATCCAGCCGCTTGGAGAAGCGGTCGCGCAGGATCGCGTCGTGCAGTGTCGAATCCGGCGTTTCCGCCGCGACCGTCCCGCGCGCCGCAGCGAACCCGTCGGCAATGAAAAATCCGCGCTGGTCGTGCCGCTCCAGCAGGCCCTGCTCGGTCAGCAGCGCCAGCGCCGCCCGCACCGGCGTGCGCGAGACGTGAAATTCCTCGGTCGCCAGCCGCTCCGGCACATGGTCGCCAGGTTTCAGATCCTGTTGCCTCAGCCAGGTGAGGATGCGCGCGGCCAGCGCGGCCTGGGTCACCGCCCGGCGCGGTGACGTGGCGCGGCGACGCGACGAAATCCTGGAGCGGGTGGCGGGCCTGGATGGCATGATTGTATTATAGAGCCTGATTATACATTCTTGGTGCTTGACGTATTTTCTACCACAAAAATACAATCGCGCCAATCAAAGGCCGATCCATCGGCCGGTCGTCTGGGGCTTTTCAGGGAGCGGGAGGGATTTCATGGCACGAGCGATGACCAAGGCCGCGTTGATCGCGGTCATGATGTGCGGCGTTAGCGGGACAGCTTTCGCCGAGGGCAAGATCGTCATCTCCAACTGGGACGGCTACATGCCGAAGGACCTGCTGGAGAACTTCAAGAAAGAGACCGGCATCGAAGCCGAGATGTCGGTGCATGCCACCAACGAAGAGATCATGGGCAAGGTGACAGCCGGCGGCGGCAAGGGCTATGACGTGCTGTTCGTCTCCAGCCCGTTCGCCGAGGCGCTGAAGAAACTGAACCTGATCGCCGACCTCGACCCGGCGAAGATTCCGAACCTCGCCAACCTGTATCCCGAGGCGCAGAACCTCGCCTATGATCCGGGCAACCATTTCTCGGTGCCTTATGCCTGGGGCACCACGGGCCTGTGCTATCGCAGCGACCTGGTTTCGCCGGCGCCGACCAGCTGGATGGACATGCTGAAGCCGGCCGATGCTCTCAAGGGCAAGATCACCATGCTGAAGACCGACCGCTGGCTGATGGCGGCGGGCCTGAAGGCGCTCGGCTACTCGGTCAATTCGACCAACGAAGCGGAAGTCGGCAAGGCCAAGGATCTCCTGACGGAAGCCAAGAA
>DASYRS010000112.1:0-7353 GCA_036004205.1 Dongiaceae bacterium | reverse complement strand
CATCCGCTGGGACTACAACGCGCTCGCCGACCGCGACACGCTGAAGGGCAACCCGCCGGTCGATGTTATCGTGCCGGCCACCGGCGTCGTTGCCGGCGTGTATATCCAGGCGATCAGCGCCTACGCGCCGCACCCGAACGCGGCCAAGCTGTGGATGGAGCATCTCTATTCCGACGAGGGCCAGCTTGTGTGGCTGAAGGGCTATTGCCATCCGATCCGGTTCGGCGACCTGGTGAAGAACGGCAAGGTGCCGCAGGAGCTGATCGACAAGCTCCCGCCGGCGGCCGCGTACGATACCGCCGTCTTCCCGACGCTGGACGAACAGGCGGCGGGCAAGGAAGCGATCACCAAGCAGTGGGACAGCGTGGTCGGCGCCAACGTGCAATAGCGTAGACTAACCGGTCCAACAGGCTTTTTGCCTTGCAACGCTCCCCCGCTCCCGTCGATGATCCGGCGAGGGCGGGGGAGTTGTGTCTGACGGGCAGATCGCCGCCGGGTTCATAAGAAGAACACATGGCTCAACAGGGGCAGGGCATATCGCAGGCGCCGCGCGCGCAATCGGTCCAGCTTGGGCAGACGGCCTGGGCGTGGATCGGCGTGACGCCGTTCTTCGTCTTCGCGCTCATGTTCCTGATCGTCCCGACCCTCTATCTGGTAGTCGGCGCGTTCCAGGACGTGGACGGCAATTTCACTCTTGCCAACCTCGCGCAGCTTTTCACGCAGTCCTCGATCCGCAGCGCCTATTGGATCAGCATCAAGGTCAGCCTGGCCTCAGCCCTCGTCGGCGCGCTGCTGGGTTTCGCGCTGGCCTATGCCGCGGTGATCGGCGGGCTGCCGCAATGGATCCGGCCGACCCTGATGACGTTCTCGGGCGTCGCCTCGAACTTCGCCGGGCTGCCGCTCGCCTTCGCGTTCCTGGCGACGCTGGGGCGGACCGGCATCATGACCACGCTCCTCATCACCTATTTCGGCTTCAACATCTATTCGACCGGCTTCAACCTGCTCAGCTTCTGGGGCCTCACGCTCACCTATCTCTATTTCCAGATCCCGCTCATGGTCCTCATCATTACGCCGGCGCTGGACGGGCTGAAGCGCGAATGGCGGGAGGCATCGGCGATCCTGGGCGCGAGCTACTGGGAATATTGGCGCTATGTCGCGCTGCCGATCCTGTGGCCGGCCATCCTCGGCACCACGCTGCTGCTGTTCGCCAATTCCTTCGGCGCGATCGCGACCGCCTACGCGCTCACCGGATCGTCGCTCAACATCGTCACCATCCTGCTCTATGCGCAGATCCGCGGCGACGTGCTGCATGACCAGAATCTGGGCTACGCGCTCGCGCTCGGCATGATCCTCATCACCGGACTGTCCAACGGCGCCTATATCTGGCTGCGCGCCCGCAGCGACCGGTGGCAGCGATGAAGCAGCAGAGGATCGGCTCCTGGATCGCCATCATCATCGGCACGCTCTATTTCGTGATACCGCTGATCGGGACGTTCGAGTTCTCCTTGCGCATGCGGCGCGGCGAATACAGCCTCGATGCCTACCGCGTGGTGTTCGCCGATCCCAACTTCCAGGCAACCTTCGGCTATTCGACGCTGATGGCGCTGCTCACCATCGTGGTGGGCGTGCTGATCGTGGTGCCGACCTCGTACTGGATTCAGCTCCGCCTGCCGAAGCTGCGGCCGCTGGTGGAGTTCATCACGCTGATGCCGCTGGTCATTCCGGCCATCGTCATCGTGTTCGGGTATCTGCGGCTCTACAACAGCTCGTCTTTCCTGCCGCTGACGGCGAGCGCGCGCTCCACCGACCTGCTGCTGGTCTTCAGCTACGTGACGCTGGCGCTGCCCTACCTCTATCGCGCGGTCGATACCGGCATGCGCGCGATCGACGTGCGCGTCCTCACCGAAGCTGCGGAGAATCTAGGCGCCGGCTGGCCGACCATCCTGTTCAAGGTGATCCTGCCGAACGTGCGGGTGGCGATCCTCTCCGGCGCGTTCCTGACCTTCGCCACCGTGATCGGCGAGTTCACCATGGCCAGCCTGCTCAACCGGCCGGCCTTCGGGCCCTATCTGCAGTTGATCGGCGCCAACCGCGCTTACGAACCGTCTGCGCTGGCGGTCATCGCGTTCCTGGTGACCTGGGCCTGCATGGGGCTGATCAACGTGGTCGGGCGCGGGAAGCAAATCAAAGCGGCGCCGTGATCGCGCGGCGCTGAAGGGGGAAGAGAGAATGGCGTTCCTGGACCTCACCGACGTGCGCAAGAATTACGGCCAGCAGACCGTCGTGCAGAAGTTCGACCTGGACGTGGAGCGCGGCGAGTTCATCTCATTCCTCGGTCCATCGGGCTGCGGCAAGACCACGACCCTGCGCATGGTGGCGGGCTTCGAAGTGCCGAGCGCCGGCGCGATCCGGATCGACGGCAGGGACATCACGCGTCTGCGCCCCAACCAGCGCAATGTCGGCATGGTGTTCCAGTCCTACGCCCTCTTCCCCAACATGACGGTGGCGGACAACGTCGCGTTCGGCCTCAAGATCGCCAGGAAACCGGCGAACGAGATCGCGGCGCGGGTCGACGAGATGCTGAAGATCATCAAGCTGCCGCATCTGGGCGGGCGCTATCCCTACCAGCTCTCCGGCGGCCAGCAGCAGCGCGTGGCGCTGGCCCGCGCCCTTGCCATCAAGCCGCAGGTGCTGCTGCTGGATGAGCCGTTGTCGGCGCTGGATGCCAAGATCCGCGTCTCGCTGCGCGAGGAGATCCGTTCCCTGCAGCGCAGCCTCGGCATCACCACCATCTACGTGACGCACGACCAGGAAGAAGCGCTCTCCATGTCCGACCGCATCGTCGTGATGAACGAGGGCCGGGTGGAGCAGATCGGCACGCCGTTCGAGATCTACAACAATCCCAAGACGCGCTTCGTCGCCTCGTTCGTCGGCACGCTCAACCTCCTGAAGGGCAAGGTCGTCGACCCGGCTGCCGGCAAGATCGCGATCGACGGCCAGGACGTCACGGCCTCGAAGCGCATCACGCATCTCCAGGCGGGCGAGGCCTGCACGGTGGCGCTGCGCCCCGAGGCTGCGACCTTGCACCAGAGCGAACTGCAGGAGGCCGCCAAGATCGCCAGCAGCTTTGCCAAGGAGAGCGGCCCCCGCAACCGCATGGTGGGCACGATCGAGGAGGTGAGCTTCCTCGGCTCGGTGGTGCGCATCCGGGTGCGCTTCCAGGAGAATGCGATCTCGCTCGACACCTTCAACAACCCCAACGCCGCCCCGCCGGTGCGCGGCGCGCAGGTGACGGTGACCTATGGGCGCGAGGACCTGCTGGTGCTGGAGGGCGCGGAGGGGTAGGCGGGCTACGGCAATTTCTGGCGCGCCGCGGCGAAGGCGCGCTGGAAGGCCTCGAGTTCAGCGCCATCGGCATCGGACACCGCCGAATAGGCCAGTCCGTCATCCGACCAGTTCAGGATCGAGAAGCCGTCGATCTTCGCGATGCCGGCCGGCGCCGGGCCGTCCGCGGCGCGCACGAACACGCTGACGACGTGCGGTCCCGCCTTGTAGACCAGGACTGGCAGCGCGTCCTTCTGCGGAATGTCGAGCCGGCCGCCGAGCAGCGGATAGCCCACGTCGGCGAGATCCAGCACGATCGGCGCGATCTTTGTCTTTCCGCCGAACCATGGCTTCACCGTGTGGCGGTCGGACGAGGCAACATCGATGACATGGCCGGACAGGGTCGCGCGCAGGTGCGAATCCAGGATCGCCTGTTGCCAGTCATCCTCCGCACTCGGACGCACGACATAGAGCGTCGCGCTGCTGGCGAGGATCGCAGCCACCGAGGCCGCGGCGGCCATCGCCAGCCACTGGCGTCGGGCCACCGGCCGCGAGGCCGAAGCCGGCCGGTCTTGCGGCAGCGCCGCGAGGATGCGGTGCCGCAGGTCTTCGCCCGCCGCCGGCTTCGCCAAAGTCGTGCGCAAATTGGCGCGGAGTCGCAGCTGCCGCTCAAGCTGCGCCTGGCACGCCGAACACCCGGCGACATGCCGGTCGAATGCCGCACTCTCGGCGGCCGACAGCTCGCCGTCGACATAGGCCTCGAGGCTTTCGCAGGCGATGGCGGAGGCGGGGCTCATGCGGCATGCTCCGGCAGGGCATCCATCAGGAGGCGGCGGGCGCGCGACAGCCGCGACATGACGGTCCCGATCGGCACGTCGATCACGGCGGCAATCTCCTTGTAGGAGAGGTCCTGCAGTTCGCGCAGGACGATCACCTCGCGGAATTCGTCGGGGAGCGCGGCGACGGCGCGGTTGATCTGGTCCGCGAGGTCGCGGTGCAGCAAGGCGCCCTCCGGGCTTTCGGCCTGCGCGGCGTTCATGAGCGCTTCCGGCTCCTGCGCCTCGAAATCGGGAACGAACACCACCTTGGACGACCGGTTGCGCTTGAGCCAGGTCATCGCGGTGTTGCGGACAATCGCCAGCAACCAGGGCCGGAAGGCGCTGCCGGAAAAGCGGTCGAGGTATTTGTAGGTGCGGAGCATGGCCTCCTGAACGATGTCCTCTGCGTCGGTCCGGTTGCCGGCCAGCCAGGCCGCCAGATGCATGGCGTCATCGAGCAATGGCACGGCCAATCGCTCGAATCGGGCGCGCCGGTCGGTTTCGGACAAGATCAGGCCTCCAACTCCTCGGTCCCGGCCGCTCCCCGCGACATGACGCGACTACTCCCTATACCGCCTGCCCCGGAATTTTATTCCCGCCCGGATTCCGAGGAATAACGCACGAAACGCCCAGGTCTTTTCGGCGTCCGCGCACCTTATCCCCGGAGAGACTTCCATGCAGATCAAATTGACGAGACGAGACGCCATGAGGCTTGCCGCCGTCGGAGGAGGCATCGTCTTTGCGTCCCGCCTGGCGACCACCAGGATCCTGGCGGCCGACGATTTCTATTTCGTGCAGCTCAGCGATACGCACTGGGGCTTCCAGGATCCCAAGGTCAATCCGGATCCGCGCGCATCGCTCCGGAGCGCGGTCGCTGCCGTCGTATCGCTGAGCCAGCCGCCGGATTTCGTGGTGTTCACCGGCGACCTGACGCACAAGACCGATGACGGCGCGGAACGCCGCAAGCGCATGGCCGAGTTCAAGGACATCATCCAGCCGCTATCGGGACTTCGGACCATCTTCCTGCCCGGCGAGCATGATGCCGCGGCAGATCAGGGCGCCGCCTTCAAGGAGAATTTCGGCGTCACCCACCAGAGTTTCGATCACAAGGGCATTCACTTCGTCACCCTGGACAATGTCTCGGACCCGAAGGGACTGGTGGGCGAGGAACAGCTTGCGTGGCTGGCGGGCGATCTGAAGCCGCTCGACCGCGCTCAGCCGGTCGTCGTCTTCACGCATCGGCCGCTGTGGGACCTGAAGCCGGATTGGGACTGGTTCACCGGCGACGGCTCGAAAGTGGTCGACCTGCTGTCGCCATTCAAGGCGGCTACCGTCTTCTACGGTCATATCCATCAGGAGAACCATCACATGACCGGCAGCGTCACGCACATTTCCGCGCGGTCCGCCCTCTATCCGCTGCCGGCACCCGGCGCGCAGCCGAAGAAGGCACCGCTGCCCTGGGATGCAGCCGCCAAGGATCACGGCATCGGCTGGCGGAGAATCGAGGCGGCCGCATCGGGCATCAAGACCGAGGAACACCCGACGGCCTGACGCCTGACGGTTCCATGGTTCGTTCGCATCACTATGAAAGGAAAAGACATGTCTGTTTTCATGCCACGGCTCGCCGTGCTGGTGGTCACATGCGCTCTGATGAGCGCGGCAGGAGCGTATGCCGCGGACACGGAGGAAACACCGGCCAGCGCAGCCACGAGCGATTTCGAGTCCGCCCGCGCGCTGGTCGACGCGGAGAAATACGACGAGGCGCTGCCGGCGCTTCGCCAGCTCGATCAGCAGGGGCCGAACAACCCGGATGTCCTCAATCTCATCGGCTTCTCCCTGCGCAAGACGGGAAAGATGGGCGAGGCGCTCGATTACTACAGCCGGGCCCTCGCGCTCAATCCGCGGCATCTCGGCGCCAATGAATATCTGGGCGAACTCTATTTGGAAACGAAACAGCCGGAGAAAGCAAAGGAACGGCTCGAGATCCTGCGCCAGGCCTGCGGCGATTGCGAGGAGTTCGAAGACCTGCAGGCCCAGATCAATCGATACGCGGCGCAATAGCCGCGCGGCGCTCCCTGGCGTCCTTCGCCGCCGGGGAGCGCTATTTCTTCGCCAACCTTTTCTGCCGGCGCCGTACCAATTGCTGGTCGGCCAGCACGCCGATCAGGATGACGCCGCCGATCACCGCGAAGTTGAGCGAGGAGGGGATGCCGAGCAGGTTGACCAGGTTCTGCAGCACCTGCAGCAGGATGGCGCCCAGCACGATGCCGAGCACCGAGCCCTCGCCGCCGCGCAGCGAGCAGCCGCCGAGGACCGCGGCCGCGATGGCGTAGAGCTCATAGAAGCTGCCGTGCGAGGCGGGCGAGATCGAGCGGGTGTACATCGCGAGGTAGATCGCCGACAGGCCGCACAGCGCGCCGGAGATCACGTAGGCCGCGGTGATGATGCGGTCGGTGCGGATGCCGGAATAGCGCGCCGCCTCCTCGTTCTTGCCGACCGCGAACAAATAGCGGCCGAACACCGACTTGTGCAGCACGATTCCCATGACGATCGCGAGCAGGATGAACACGATGAAGCTGTGCGGGATGAGGCCGAAAGCCCGCCCGGTGGTCAGCCATTCCAGGGTCGGGAAGTTCATGCCGAATTCGAAGCCGGCGGTTCCATCGTCGGTGTAATAGCGCGCGATACCGCGATAGATCAGCAAGCCGCACAATGTCACGACGAAGGGCTGCAGCTTTGCCTTGGTGACCAGAAATCCGTGCAGCCAGCCGAGACAGGTGCCGGCCACGATCATCAGGATCACGGCGATGGGCCAAGCGACTTCATAGGTGACCAGGAGGTCGATGAAGATGACGCCCAGCAAGGCGAAGATCGAGCCGACCGAAAGCTCGATGCCGCCGGTGATGATGACGAAGCCCATGCCGATCGAAAACATGCCGAACAGGCCGATCAGGTTGGCGGTGTTGGCGATGTTGATGGGCGAGAGGAAGCGCGGATTGATGATCGCGACCACCGTGCCGACCACGAGGATCAGGACGAGGAGACTGAGGTCCTTCTTGAACATCGTCACGTTTTACTCCCCCGTGATCAATTCCATCGCCGGCGCGTCTTGCAGGCTCCTGCCAACGGCGAGCTGCAGGACGCGATCCTCGCTGAATTCGCCTCGCTCCAGGAAGCCGCTGATTCGCCCTTCGTGCATCACGGCGATCCG
>DASYRS010000111.1:0-4268 GCA_036004205.1 Dongiaceae bacterium | reverse complement strand
TTTCTTCGCCTAGGTCCCCACGCACGGGCTGAGCGAGCCGATGGGCAGCGCGGCGTCGTTGCCCATCGCTGTCTTCAGGCTGAAGGAAGCGAGATAGGCGAAGCCCGCATCGGCGATCGCCACGAACTGGATCTCGCCGTTCGGCCGGCGATAGAGGATGAAGCAGTTGGCGGCGTTGTTGTGATAGTTGGGATAGGCGTAGCAGACCTGCCCGTGCTCCATCCACCACTTGCCGGGATAGGTGCAGCCCTTTTCCCAATAGGCCGTCCTGCCGTCGGGCAGGTGATATTCGATCCAGTTCTCGCCATCGACATAGCGGCCATAGATGGTGAGATCGTTCAGGGTCTTCTTGATCTCGTCCGGATCGAGGATGGCGACCGCGTCGGGCGCCACGTCGGCCGGCGCTTCGGTGCCAGCGCCGTCGCTCGCGTCCGCCCGCGCCACCGCCGGCAGCAAGGCGGGCGCCAGGCCAAGCGCGCCGAACCAGAACGCGAGGGCCAGTCTCAGAGGTCGATAAAACGCGATGGTCATGGAATGCCTGGGATTGATGATGCCAGTCTGAGCAATTCTATCGGGGGATTGTGGCGATGTCAGGACATACGGTTTGTCGCACGAACACGATGCGGTCATGCGTCACACCGCCGGATCGCCGCACACCGGCGCGCCGTCGAGCGGCAGGTGATCGGGATTGCCGCTGGCGAGGTCGAGCGCGTTGCTCACCAGCCACTGATCGCCGGTCGCCGGGTCGAGCCAGACGAAATGCGTCAGCCTGGCGGACTGGTAGACCACGAAGCATTGCGGCCGCCCGCCATCCCAGCTTGGATAGGCGTAGCAGACCGCGCTGCCGCTGACGCGCCAGGTGCCGGGATGCAGGCAGCCGTCGAACTCCCAGATGGTGCGGCCATCGGCGGCGCTGTATTCGCGCCACTTGCTGCCCTTCGGCAGGTAGATGCCGTGGACCGTGTGATCCGCGAACAACGCCGTCAGCGCCGCCGGGTCGGTCACCAGCTTGGCGTCGCCGGGCAATGGTTCCCAGGGCGCCAGCACGTCGCGGGCCTGCGCCGCCGGCGCCTGCAGCGCGCAGCACAACACCGCCGCCAACAGCCAAATACGTCCCATCGCCGTCATTCAAAGCACCCGCTGCCGGTCCCAGGCCGGTGATTGTGTCGTTCCTGGTCTCTTGCGGCAACCCTTGACATGCTTCCCTTGGCCGAATAGAACGCGGGAAAATGGCCATTTATACGAATGATTTGCGGCGATGGACGAGATTGACAGGATTATTCTGGACCGGCTGCAGGGCGACGGCACCCTGACCTATGCGGAGATCGGGGCGGCGGCCGGCCTTTCGCCCTCGGCGGTCAATGACCGGCTGAAACGCCTGCGGGCCGATGGGGTCATCCGCCGCATGACCGCCGACATCGATCCGGTGGCGGTGGGGCTGACGCTGCTGGCCTTTGTTCTGGTCGCGGTCAACGAGCCGGCCGGAGAGGCGCGGTTCCGCGAGGCGATGAAAGCCACCCCCGAGGTGCTGGAGTGCCATCACCTGACCGGGGATTTCTCCTATCTGCTGAAGCTGCGCCTGCGCGACACCGCGCACCTTGAACATTTCCTGATGGATAGGCTAAAGCCGCTCGCCGGGGTTGTCCGGACCCATACGCTGATCGCCCTCTCGTCGGTGAAGGAGACACACATCTTGTCCGCCTCTTTGTCCGGCGCCGCACATGCTTGAGCTGTTGGTTTCGCAGGTCTGGGTGCTGGCCAAGGGCGGGGGAATCGGCTTCCTGGTCGCGGCGCCGGTCGGGCCGATCGCCATGCTCTGTATCCGCACGACGCTGGAACGCGGCCGGATGGCGGGATTTTCCGCCGGCCTCGGCGCGGCCGTCGCGGACACCATTTTCGCCGCGATCGGAGCCTACGGCATCAGCCTCGTCGGCGGGGAGCTGGCTTCGGGCGAATCCTGGTTCAAGCTGATCGGCGGCCTGGTGCTGATCGGGTTCGGCATCTATCTCGGCCGCACGCGCCCGAACATGGGCGCGGAGGATACCCGCGAAGTGCCGAAGGGTCTGTTCGCCGACTTCGCCATGACCCTGGTGCTGACCCTCGCCAATCCGACCACCATCCTGTCCTTCATCGGCATCATCGCCGGCGTCTCGGGCCTGCGCGGGTTCGAGTTCAACACCATTCCCGCTTTGCTGGTGGGCGTCTTCATCGGATCGGCGGCATGGTGGCTGATCCTGTCGGGCATCGTCGGCCTGATCCGGCACAAGATCGACGCAATCACCATGCTCTGGATCAATCGCGGATCGGGCGCCGCCATCGTCGCCTTCGGGCTCTTTACCCTGGTCGAGCCGCTGCAGGCCTTTGGCCAGCCGCTGGTTGCGAACCTGATGACCCAATGATAGGGTCCGGCCCGCTTTGCCGCCCCCGACTTAGCGTGTCAGGTTAAGGCCAAGCCAACCCCGAAAAAAGCTGGAATGCCATGTCGTTAGACAGCAAGACCGTTGCTCACATCGCCACCCTGGCCCGCATCAAGGTGCCGGAGGCGGAGCTGGCCGCCCTCGCCAACGAGCTCACCGGGATCATGACCTGGATCGAGCAACTGAACGAGGTCGACACGACGGGCGTCGAGCCGATGTCGGGCGTCCTGCATCGCAACCTGCCGCAGCGCGAGGACAAGGTCACCGACGGCGGCTATCCCGACAAGATCCTGCTGAATGCGCCGGATGCGGCGCATGGCTTTTTCACCGTGCCGAAGGTGGTCGAATGAGCGCCGAACTGAACAGCCTCACCATCGCCGGCGCGCTCGAGGGTCTTGCGAAGAAGGAATTCTCCGCGACCGAGCTGGCGCACGCGCATCTGAAGGCGATGGAGAAGCATCGCGACCTCAACGCGTTCGTGGCGGAGACGCCTGAGAAGGCGCTGAGCATGGCCGCCGCCTCCGACGCGCGCCGCGCCAAGGGCGAGAAGATTGGGGCACTAGACGGTATCGCGCTCGCCATCAAGGATCTGTTCTGCACCGACGGCGTGCAGACCACCGCCGGCTCGCACATCCTCGAAGGCTTCAAGCCGCCTTATGAATCGACCGTGACCGCCAACCTGTGGAAAGCGGGCGCGGTCATGCTGGGCAAAGTGAACATGGACGAGTTCGCCATGGGCTCCAGCAATCTCACCTCCCATTTCGGCGGCGTCGGCAATCCGTGGCGCCGCAAGGGCGATAACAAGCGGTTGGTGCCCGGCGGCTCATCCGGCGGCTCGGCGGCGTCGGTCGCCGCGCGCATGGCGCTGGGCGCGACCGCGACCGACACCGGCGGCTCGATCCGCCAGCCGGCTGCTTTCACCGGCACGGTCGGGATCAAGCCGACCTACGGCCGCTGCTCGCGCTGGGGCATCGTGGCGTTCGCCTCGTCGCTCGATCAGGCCGGGCCGATGGCGCGCAGCGTCAAGGATTGCGCCATCATGCTGGGCGTGATGGCGGGCCATGACCCGAAGGATTCGACCTCGGTCGACCTGCCGGTGCCGGATTACACCAAGGCGCTGACCGGCGATGTGCGCGGCCTGCGGGTCGGCATCCCCAAGGAGTACCGCCTCGACGGCATGTCGCCGGAGATCGAGAAGCTGTGGCACGAAGGCGCGGAGTGGCTGAAGAAGGCCGGCGCGGAGATCAAGGACGTCTCGCTGCCGCACACCAAATACGCGCTGCCCACCTACTACATCATCGCGCCGGCCGAGGCGTCCTCCAACCTCGCGCGCTATGACGGCGTGCGCTTTGGCCTGCGCGTGCCGGGCGAAAGCCTGGACGAGATGTACGAGCGGACCCGCGCCGAAGGCTTCGGCAAGGAAGTGCGCCGCCGCATCATGATCGGCACCTATGTGCTGTCGGCCGGCTATTACGATGCCTATTACCTGAAGGCGCAGCGGCTGCGCACGCTGATCGCGCGCGACTTCGACCGCGCTTTCAAGAACGTCGACGTGATTCTGACGCCCTCGACGCCGTCCGCCGCGTTCGCGGAAGGCGAGGGCACCGACGATCCGATCCAGATGTATCTGAACGACGTGTTCACCGTGACGGCGAACCTGGTCGGACTGCCAGGCATCTCGGTGCCCGGCGGCCTCGACGGCCAGGGCCTGCCGCTCGGGCTGCAGCTGATCGGCCGCGCCTTCGACGAGGAGACTCTGTTCCGCGTCGGCGGCGTGATCGAGAGCAGCGCCAACTTCACCGCCAAGCCGGCAGGATACTGATCATGAGCGACGAGAAGAACTTGATCGAA
>DASYRS010000110.1:0-1706 GCA_036004205.1 Dongiaceae bacterium | reverse complement strand
ACTAGCGCCGCGGCTGGCTCGGGGGGCGACCGGCCGTGCCGCCGCGACAGCGGAATGCCGCGCTGCTGTGCAAGTAATTCTTATTTGCATATCAAGCCGGCTTGGCGCTAAGCTCCGGAATTGCGAATCGTTCGCAATGGTGGCGACGGTCCTCGCCGCCTTATGCCGTTGAGCCGCGGGGTAGAAAGATGGTGTCGGAGCAGCAATTCGGAGGACGCCTGCCGGGAGCAGAGCCGGAGGCATCGCCATCGGCGGCATCAGCGCCGCCCAGGCGCGTCGGCATCGAGGAGATCCTGGGAAGCGGCCGCGAGGCCATCATCGATTTCCACGGTGCCAGCTATCGCCTGCGCATCACCCGCAACCAGCGGCTGATCCTGACGAAGTAGCGGGGCGTACCGGGGCCACCCGGAGGGTCGGCCCGATGGCCGCTCGATCGAAGCTGATTGGCCGCAGGCCGCGGCGCGGCGAGGATCGCTAGCCGTCCCAGCCGAGCTGGAGGGCGATGCGCACCGCCTGGGTGCGCGTCGAGACCTCGAGCTTGCGATAGACCGAGCGCAGATGCAGCGCCACGGTGATCTCCTCGATGTTGAGGGCGCGGCCGATCTCCTTGTTCGATTGCCCCTTCACCAGCTGGCTCAGCACCTGGCGCTCGCGCGGCGTCAGGTTCTTGGGACTGCGGGCGCCGGCCTCGAGCAGGTTCGCCGCACCGTTCGTCACGATCACGTCCGGCACATAGCGGCCGCCCGACTGCACCAGCCGGATGGCGTTGAGCATGGCGGCGCCGCGCATGGTCTTGGGAATGAAGCCGGCGGCGCCGGCCTGCAGCGCGCCGCGCACCACATCGGGATTGACGTCGCCCGACAGGATCACCACGGGCACATCAGGGCACTTCTGCCGCATGGCGGTGAGGCCAGCCAGGCCGTTCATGCCGGGCATGCGCAGATCGAGCAGGATCATGTCGAGCTTGTCCGTCTGCTGGGTAACGAGCGTCATCGCCTCCGGTAGCGTCGCGGCTTGCAGCACCTCGGTCTGGTCGCCGAGGCGCTTCAGAAACTCCTCGATCGTATCGCGGACCAGATCATGGTCGTCGGCGATGAGAATGCGCATGCGCTTGCCTCCGCCCCTTTCCAGTGCCACCACGCAAACCCGGTGCCGGCAGTTGCGATGTCGCTTGCTTGCCCCGAGGGACGAGGTACTCAGCCCCAGCAGAATACTGCTGCCGTGTCGTAGCGAGTACCCGTCATTATTCTTGCCCTATGAGTATCACGTGAATTGACGCGACATATAGACCTATCTCGACATTGCATAGGGACCCATCGTCCAATCGAAACAATTTGCCGAAAATTGTCGACATCTATTCCGCGAGCACTGAAATCCAGTTGACGTGGTCGTTGCGGCGGAATCCGCTCCTAGCCCTTCATCGCCGATGCAGAACAAGATAACGGGGGATGCTGCTATTGCCAGCGGCGACCAGACAGCCCGAACCATTGAAGGGCGGCATGTGCGCGATCTTCATCGTCTGGACGCGCCACCATCCACAGTCTCGAGATCGTGTAGCCGTGCCGGCGTCGACTAAAACGACCGCCAGCGCGGGATCGGCGGATGCTAGGGTGGCGCATGGCCGACAGCAGCAATCCGTTCTGGTCGTTCTCGCTCGCCCTCTATGGCCGGCCGGGTGTCGCGCCGGCGCTTATCGGCCTGCAGGA
>DASYRS010000109.1:0-7601 GCA_036004205.1 Dongiaceae bacterium | reverse complement strand
CGCGCTGGCGGAAAGGCCGGCCTGGATGTCCTTGAGCGACGAGGCGACGATCTGGATATCCAGGATCGCCATGAACAGCCCGACCACCATGGCGATGAAGCCGGCCCAGTGCCGCGGCGTGACGTGGTGGTTCACAATTGCGCCTCAGCGTTCCTGGCAGCGCTTGGTCTTGCCATCCACGATTGCAGTGGTTACCGCCCGGCGTTTCGCGCAATGATTCCGGGCGGCACTAGGGGGTGCAATCAAACCGATGGATGGCAAGACCAAGCCCTGCCAGGAGGAAAGGATCGCGGCGTGCATGGTGACGGCCCGCGGCTATTCGCTTGCGCCGATCGCGACGTGCGGTGCGCTGTTGGCGAGCGCCGCGCCGAACAGCAGGCCCTGACCGCCCGCCGCCAAAGCCTCGCCGCCGTCGGCGCGCGTATCGATGCTCACGACGACCGAAAGGCCCGGCCGCAGCAATCCGGCGAGCACGCTGCCGCGCGGCAGGCCGATGCGCACTGGCACGCGCTGCACGATCTTGGTGAAATTGCCGGTCGCGTTCTCCGGCGGCAGCAGGCTGAACATCGCGCCGCTGGCGGGAGAGAAGCTCTCGACCGTGCCCATCACCGGCTGGTCGGGGAATGCATCGACGTGGATTTGCACGCTCTGACCCGGACGGATGCGGCCAAGCTGCGTTTCCTTGAAGTTGGCGACCACATGCATGTCGATCGGCACCAGCGCCAGCAATTGCTGGCCCTGCTTCACGAACTGGCCGGGCCTGACCGAGCGGTCGCCGACCACGCCGTCGATCGGCGCGCGGATGACGGTCTTTTCCAGTTCGCTCGCCGCCAGCTCCACTTCCGCCTGCGACTGCGCGACCTTGGCCTCCGCCTGCCGGCGCTCGGCCTCGACCACCGCCAACTGGCCCTGCTCCGCCACCAGAGCGGCGCGCATCTGCACCACGTCCGCCTTGCCCTTGCGGTAATCGGCGCTGGCGTCGTCCATCTCCTGCACGCTGATGATCTTGTCATCGACCATCTTCTTGCGGCGGTCATAGGTGGCTTTCGCGCGCTCCAGCTCCGCGCCGGCGAATTCCAGCTGCGCCTGCGCCTGGGCGATGCGCGAATGCTGGAACGCGATCTGGCTGTCATAGGTCGCGACCGCGGCCTCGTCGGTGGCGAGGCTGGCCCGCGCCTGGTCGAGATGCGCGCGGAAATCGCGATCGTCGATGAGCGCGAGCACGTCGCCCACCTTGACCGCCTGGTTGTCGGCGACCCGCACTTCCCGGATGTAGCCGTCGATGCGCGGGCTGATCGCGGAGATGTCGCTCTCCACATAGGCGTCGTCGGTCGATTGCTGGAACCGTCCGACCTGCCACCAGTAATGCCCGCCAAAGCCAATGCCGATCAGGACCGCCAGCAGGCCCAGCCCAAGTGCTATTCTGCGAATCATGTCCGTCCCCTCCAGAAGCGGAGTTTGGCCTGAAAACTAAACCGACCAGTGCAGTTATGAATCAAAATGAGTGATACTCACCGGACTTGTCAAGAAGAACTAAACCGAGTAGTTTTGTTAACGCTCACCGGATGTGCTAGATTGCCGGAACGAGCATGGGAGAGCCGATTACGTGACCTTTGATCTGATGCCGCGGTCCAGGGCGAACCTGGACATCGAGGCCGCCGATGAGTTCGGCGCGCCCAAGGCCCTGCAAATCATGCAAGCCGCCAAGGACCTGTTCATCGCGGAGGGCTACGGCGCCGTCTCCATGGACCAGGTCGCCAAGGCGGCCGGCGTATCCAAGGCCACGGTCTATTCCCATTTCGGCAGCAAGGAAAAACTGTTCGCCGCCATCATCCAGCATGCCTGCAAAGGGTTTGCCGTCGATTTATTTCCGCAGGTCGCGGATGAACCGGATATCGGCGTCGCCCTGCGCCGGATCGCAAGCTCGATCGAGAATTTTCTGCTCGGCGAAGGACCCATCAAGGTCTATCGCATCATCGTCTCGGAGGGCCCGCGCTTTCCCGAGTTGATCGAGGCTTGGTACAGTACGGGGCCCCGGCCCTTCCGCGCCGCGCTGGCCGATTTCCTGCGCAAGGCCACCACCGACGGCAAGCTCGTCATCCCCAATCCGGTGTTGGCTGCCGATCAATTGGTCGCCCTGGTGAAGGGACCGCTCTATCTGCGGCGCCTGTTCAATCTGCCGAACCGTCCCGAAGATCCGACCTCGGAAGAGGTGGTGGACGGCGCGGTGCAGATGATCCTCAACGCCTATCGGCCGCGCTAGAACGCCGATCGTCCCTGCCGGACGATTGGCACGATCCGCTGCCCAGCATTCCATTGAGCATTCCTTCCCTGACTCGCGTGTGACGCGCGTCACGGAATTCCGGCGAATCTCACACCACTGGCAGCTTTGATCTTTGAGGGCGCCCAGCCTATAGTGCCGCCCCGGGGACTTCCACATGACCGGCGCGCTGCCGGAAACCGACCAAGACCATGCATGACAGTCTAAAACTGCCAGCCAACGGAACTGTTCGGTCGCCTCAAACTCTCGGATCGCAATGAATCACGGCCAAGGCGTCGCCTCGTTCCAGGTCATGCGGGTCTTGTGGTGCGCCGGAATGGCGCTCTCGGTCGCGTTGTGCGCCGCGCCCGCTCTCGCCCAGGATGGCCTCGACCGCTGCGTCGCGCCGGTAACGACTGAGGCCGAGCCGGTCGATCCCGCTGCGTTCTGGAACGACGATCGCGGTGTCCAGGTCTGGCGCCGGCAGGACGGGGACCGCTACGCCTACCACATCGCCGGCGACATCGTCGAACTGACGCCGGAGCTGTTCTCGGCCCTCGCGACCGCGCCGGGCCAGTCCCTCGGCGACGTGGCCGAAATCAGCATCGATGCGCGCGAGATCGTGGTGGCGATGCCGCTCCGGCTCGCCAATGGCACGGTCAAGCTCCATGGCGACACCGTGCGTTTCACCGGCGATGGCGCGATCGTGCTGATCGATCCGCCGACGCAGCAGGATCAGGCGGTGGAGATCGTGGCCGACACGCTCGACCTGTCGCGCGCGCCGGACCTGCCCTTCATGTTCCCGACCCAGGGGTGGGTCCTGAATGCGCAGCCGCAATGGCCGACCGCCGTCGGGCCGAAGCGGCAGTTGCGCGTCAAGGTCCGCACAGTCATCCCCGCCGCGGATGCGACCGAAGCGGCACGGACGCAGCTGGAGGACGACCCGCTGCGCTGGTTCCACAACAAGACCGCCGATCAAGGCTTCGATTCAGGCCTTCCGAAAACCCTCTGGTCGTCCGGCTACGACATCGCGGTCGGCGATGCCGCGGGCAGCATCTACGATGGATTGTTCGGCGCGACGTTGCTGTGGCCGGACATCGCCGTCGCCAAGCTGTCGCGGCTGCATGCGCGCGCGCCGTTCGATCTGGTGGTCGGGGCATTCGTGCGCGCCAAGATCGACGAGCTCGCCCCGCGCCTGTCGCGCCGTGCAAGCCGGCAGGCCATCGCCACGCTCAACTTGATGCGCGAGCAGATGGTGCTCGGCGTCGATCCGTTCGGCTACGGCCCCAATGAAGTTCCGATGACCGGCCTGTCGGACCGGCTGAAGGCGTTCCAGAAGTCGCTCGACGACGTGTTCGGCACGGCCAAGAGGGCCGGCACGCTCCAGCTTTGGGACCAGACCAGGTTGGCCGCGCTCTCCGCCGGCCAGATGACCGATCCCGCCAAGCAGGTCGATCAGCTCGACCGCCTGCTGCGGGCGGAAACCGCCGAGCGCGCCCTGACCGCGCAGCGCGTCGGGGGCAACACCGACAAGCTGCTGAAGATGATCCAGGACGGCCAGGCCAAGATCGCCGAGGCCGCGAAAATCGATGAAACCCTGCTCGCGCAGTACACGGCGGAGAAGGAACAGGCGGCCAGCTTCGGGCGCATCGTCGACGACCTCGTCCTCACCGAGACGACGATCGGCATCGGCCGGCCCGAGGCCGCGCCCTATTCGCTGGCCTGGAATCCGGCGGCGACGGAACCGATCGCCTATTACGGCACCAAGGACGGCGATGCGCCAAGCGGCGCGCCGGCCAATCTGCGCGAGGTCGTGGCCCGCTATCAGACCTATGCAACCTTGATCGGCGATTTCAGCGCCGCCTGGAAAGCGGTGGAGCCGCATCTCAGCCCCGCGCTCGGCCACCTCACCGGCAAGCAGAAGAACGAGCCTGAGCTCGTCGCCTTCAAGCAGGCGATGGAGGATGTCGCCATCCGGGGCGAGGCGTTGCGCGCCGGCCTGGCCGACGGTCCCGCCGAATTCACCCTCGGCCTCAACGACTACACGCCGGTCGATCCCGACCAGCAAAAGAAGTGGGTTGTCCTGCTGCAGGAAGCGGAGGCGACGACGCAGACCGCCGGCAGCCTGCAGGCCATGATCCTGGCGGACGCGCGGCGGGTGCGCGCCATCGACGCCGATATCGCGTGGCTGAGCGCGGTGCGCGGGGATCTGCTGGCGTTGAAGGCGCTGCCCAAGGAAGACGCGGTGCAGCGCCAGGGGCTGCTGTCGCAGCTCATGAGCGCGCGCTTGCTGACCGACGTCGCGCGCTCCGCCGCCGTGCTGCGCAAAGGCTTCTATTACGTGACCGGCCAGCAGGCCGACGCGCCGGCCGAGGCGCTGCATCCCGCCGACGACGCGCTGGCGGCCGAGGGCCTGGATCCGCGCCATCCGGAGCTCTACGATCCGGCCCAGATGGAAGCGGCGCTGAAAGCGGACCGCGCCACCCTCAACCAGTATTATGAGAGCTTCGCCGGCAGCCTTGCCGAACAGGCGGGCGCGTTCGTCGACAAGCGTCCCGCCATTCCGCCGAGCGTCGAATTCTTCCGGGCCGCCTATGAAGACGACGTGAGCCACGACCTCGACGCATCCTATCTGCGCGCGCGTTTCCTCGATTCGCTCAACCGTTCGATCGCCGCGCAGATCGCGCTGGGTCGCCCGGGCGCCGGCTTCGCCGCGCGTCCGATCCTGATCCCGATCAACATCACGCCGCCGGGGCCGAGCGGCGGCGCGCAGTTCCTGCTCGGCGTCGCGGTCACCAAGGTGCATTTCGAGGGCGATCCGAAGATGCAGGGCGGCATCGATCTGCGCATCGAGCATCCGCGCTGGGGCACGGTCACGCTCGACGGCAATTGCCACCGCGTGATCGACGCCGCCGACAATCCGGCGGGGATCGAGACCGGCTTCTCCAAGACCGTCTCCCTCGCTCGCGATATAAAGCCGAACTGGGCCGACTCCGTGGCGACGGACCAGGCCTTTGCGAAGATCCTCGACAACGCCTTCCCGCTGGATGCGCCCTATTACGCCTATGTCGACGTGCCGCAGCCCGGCGCCTGGAAGAACGCTCCGGTGATCGACGAGATCGAGATCCTGTTCGTCAAGACGGGGACAAAGCTGCAATGACCCCGCACATGAAATCGCGAATGATGGCCGCCGGCGCCTGCCTGTTCATGGGCATGGGCGGCACGGCGCTGGCCGAGGATGCGCTGCACGAGGTCTATTTCCACGATCTTGCCAAGACGCGCATCGGCAACATGACCATCGTGCAGACCAATCCCGAGACCGAGGTGCTGATCTTCAATGGCGGCGAGCTGGCGCTCGAAGGCGGCAATCTCATTGTCGTCGCACGCCACGCGCGGATCGACGGCGACACCGTCATCCGGTCCTTCACCCAGACCGCGAAATACCCGAAGCCCGGCGAGCCAAAACAAGCGGCGCGCGGCGTGGACGGCATGAAGGAAGGCGATGCCGGTGGCAACGGCGCGCCCGGCGGATCGGGCATCTCCGGCGACGATGGCGCCGCCGCCGGCAAGGTGGTGCTGCGCATCGGCGAGATCTCCGGCAAAGGCCGCCTGATCGTCGATCTGTCCGGACAAGGCGGCGGCAAGGGCCAGAATGGTGGCCAGGGCGGCGACGGCGGCAATGGCCGCAACGGTCGCCCCCGTGTCTGCGGCGGGGATGAACCGCAGAATGGCGGCGATGGCGGATCGGGCGGCATCGGCGGCCAGGGCGGTCAAGGCGGCCGCGGCGGCAATGGCGGGATCGTGGTCTATTCGGAGGCGATGACGCCGCTGATCGCGAGCAGGCATTTCGTGCTGAAGACCGCGGCGGGCAATCCCGGCGCCGGCGGCAATCCGGGCGAGGCGGGCAATCCAGGCGGCGGGGGCATCGGTGGCGCGGGTGTCATCGGATGCGGTGGCGGCGGTGCCGACGGCGCGCCCGGCGGGCGCATATCCGGCGCGCAACCCGGGTTGTCCGGGTCGCCCGGCAGTTCGGGCACCGCGATCGAGGAGCAGGCACAATGAAAACGCTCCTGCGATTGAGTGCGATCCTGTGCGCGCTGGCGGCCTCGAAGGCGGCGCTGGCCGAAACCGCCGTGCCGTTCGACCAGGTGTTCAATCTCGGCAACGACCAGGGCATCCGCATCGAGCTTGATCCCAGCGACGACGTGCTGGTGTTCAACGGCGGCACCTACATCCTGTGGGGGCGCAATCTCGAGATTCACGCCGGACGCATCCAGGTCAACGCCGACACCATCATCCAGGCATTCCCGCGCGGCGGCCTGCCCGACCTCGCCAGCGATGGCGCACCCGGCGGTGCCGGCGCCGATGGCGGCGGCGGCGGATCGGGCTATCCCGGTATCGCCGCTGGCACCGTCCTCATCCGCGGCACCTCGATCGAAGGATCGGGCCGCCTCATCATCCTCAATGACGGAATGGATGGCGGCGCTGGCGGCAATGGCGGGCCGGGCGGCCCCGGCGGACTGGGCGGCCCCGGCGCCGATACGCAATGCAAATGCGAAGCCTCGAGCTGCGCGGTCTCATCGTGCCTCGGCTCGATCCTGCCGGAGACCGGAGCCGCCGCGGTCGATGACCCGGTGATCGCGCAATCGATGTCCGGGTACCTGAAGCTGATGCAGGACGCCAAGATCCTGCAGACCCAATCGGGCCGCGAAGGCCAGACCGAGCAGTGGCTGCGATCTTTCCAGGTCTGCACGCCGACCGCGACCGGATCGAACGGCGATGCAGGCGCGAAGGGCGGCGCCGGCGGCGCCGGCGGCGCGGGCGGCAATGGCGGGACCGGCGGCAATGTCGCCTATGTGCCGGCGCTGCAGAGCGCGTTCGACCGTGGCCAGATCGTCGCCTCGGTCTCCGGCGGCGTCGGCGGCAAGGCAGGCAAGCCGGGCGATGGCGGCGAAGGCGGGCTTGGCGGCCCGGGCGGCATGAAAGGCTGCGAACATCAATCGCGCTTCGAAGTCGGCGCCAAGGGCGATCCCGGCGACCGCGGCAAAGCAGGTGCCGCCGGCAAGGCCGGCAAAGCCGGCAAGGTCTACATCATCCAGGATTGAGGGCCCGCCACAGCTGCCGGCGAGGTTCGCACCTGGCTACGGTGTTCCTGGCGCCCCTAAAACACAGCTGATTTCTACTACGGTACCAGGGTCATTTCTGGCACCATGCGGGCGAGCCCAGATGATGAGGCGGATGCCAGCTCTTTGCCACCGAACTCTTGTTACGGGTGCCTGACGTGAGCGCGATTCATCGCCGGAGCCCTACTGGTCTTCGCCGATTCCTGGATCTCCAGCAG
>DASYRS010000108.1:0-8124 GCA_036004205.1 Dongiaceae bacterium | reverse complement strand
CACCGGGGCCAATTACGACTACCACGCAACCGACAATTATCCCGACTCGGACATTCAGAGCGGACTCGATATCAGCGCCAAGATCGGCCTCGACTGGTATGTCGGCGCCGATCATCGCCTCACCGTCGCCTATACGCACCGCCGCTTCGATGCCAACGTCGATTTTGAGAGCTTCGACGGCGACCGGCTCAACATCGATCACGTCTGGCTGATCGGCAAAGGCATTTTCCTCGCGACCAGCGGGTCGGTCGAATGGGACCGCTACGACGCGCTCGATCCGCTGTTTGTCGGCGACGACCGCGAGGATGTCATCTACCGCGCGCGCATGACCCTCGGCGTTCCCATCGCGACCATGATCGGCGAGGAGCAGACCGGCTTCCTCGACGGCCTGCTGCTGTCGACCTACGGCGAATATTATCGCGAGGATTCCAACAACGATCTCTACGAGTTCGAGAACGTCCGCGGCGGCATCGCGCTCAGCAAACGGTTCCAGTTCTAGCGTTCAACTACGGCATCAGTCGCGGCGTCGTCACCGCCTTGCCGTCATAGGTGCCGGTCAAGACCATGGCATCGGTCGTGGTGTTGTGCCGATAGGTGATCTGCCCCTGATGCAGCCCGCTGACCTGGAGGTCGAGCGTCAGCCCGACATTCTCCGCGCCCTCGTCGATCTGCGTTCCGCTGCCATCCAGCACCACGTTTGGCCACCAGGCGCACTTGTTGAAGGTATAGGCAGTCCCCTCCTCCGCCGCGCTCACCTCCACCGCGCCGCCGAAATCGCAGCCGACGGACAGCGGATCGCTGCCGTCCCAGTTGCCGAGTTCCGGCGACTGCTTGATCTCGGTTTCCGCCGCCTGGGCGACCCGGAACGGATCGCCCGCCGCGGACATCTCGGTCAGGGTCAGCGGCGTATAGGTGCCGATGAAATCCTGGGTGCACACCTGTTCCTTCGCTTCGGGCAGCGTGCCGTCGAACATCAGCCCGAACACGATCTCGTCCGGGCAGGTGAGCCCGCGGCCCCAGATCACGTGCGGGCCGTTCTTCATCGCGACCATGTAGGCGTTCTTGGCGTGATCCAAGATCGCGTAGGACATGGTGATCGGCGTGATGGGATCGGCATCGGCATTGAGGATGAGGGTCGGAAAATCGCCGCCGGCATAGGGCTTCGGCCGCTCCCTTGGGCCGCGTTTCGGCCAAAAGGCGCAGGCCAGGCGCTCCGCGAAATAGGACCGCAGCAGGCGCGGGGCGTGCGGCGCGAGCGCCTTGGCCCGCTCCAGGATCTGGCGCGCCGTCGCTTCGCCGTCAGGCGGTCCTTCGCCGTAGTCGGTGCAGGTGATGGCATAGTAAGCCGCCCCGAACCAGGTCGGGTCGGCGGCGCCTTCCTCGGTTTGGGGATCGACCGCGAGATTCGAATAGGCCAGCCGCACCATCGGCAGAAGCTGCCCGCGCGCGGCCGCGGCGAGCGCGCGCAGGAAGGTCGCGCGATCGTCGGGGCCATAGAGCGCATAGAACGCGTTGGCATCCATCATGGCGGAGGTCAGGTGGCGCTTGGCGATGGTGCCGTCGGCCAGCGGGAAATCGACCTCGATCGGCGCCTCGGCCGCCCTCGCCGCCAGCGAATCGAAGACCGCGGCGGCGTCGCCCTGCATGTCCTCGTGGCATCCGGGAATCTCCGAGCAGGCCTTCAGCACCCGCGCCAGGATCTTCTCCGCGCTCTCGGTGTAGGAGGCGTAGTAGCCGTCAAAGTCCAGCGTCAGATCCACCACGCCATCGACCACCACGCCCTTGACCGCCGTTGGAAACACCGTCGCGTATTGCTGCGAGAATTGGGTGCCGTAGCTTTCGCCATAGATCCACACCTTCGGCGCGCCGATCTTCTGCCGAAACGCTTCGAGATCGCGGATCGCCTGATCGGTCTCGACGAAATTCAGCAGGTCGCGCGACTTCAGTTCCGCCGGGCAATCGGTCGCGAACCGCTTCGCGGCCGCGATCGCCTCGTCGGCACGGTCGACCCTCATGTCCGTCATGTCGAACACGCCCTGCGCCTTGGGGCATTCGATGCCATGGTCCGGGCCGATGCCGCGCTGGTCGAAGAACACGATGTCCATGTTCTGGGTCAGCCGTTCGTCGAACGCCGCCAGATAGTCGTCGGCGACGCCGATGCCGCTGCCGCCGGGCCCGCCGACGACGTAGAACAGAATCCCCTTGCTCTCCTCGCTGGCGAAACTGACCGAGAACTCGATCTTGATGGTGGGGCCGGTGTTGGCGCGATGGTCGACCGGCACTTCCACGGACACGCAGGTCAGGTTGCCGATCCGGCAGGGCTGCCCGCCCATCTTTTCGATGGTCGTTTTCAGCGTGTCGGCGGCATCCGCCACGCCGGCCAGCCACGGCAACATCAGCGCGACCGCAATCGCGAGCCTGGTGACGCCCATCAATTTCCCCCTGTCGCACCGCCCCCGTTTCCCCCTTTGCAGCCTATCCTGCAACCGGAACGGTCGCAACGCGGGCTTGCACTCAAGGGCGTTTCATGGCTCAACTCAGGATATCTGTGTCGCCACGACGGAACGGCAAGCGAAACGAGGCCCTTCATGAAGGCGCTGCATTCCCGCAATCTCGCCCGAAATCTATCCGTGGGCGTGGGTCTCATCGTGGGACTGACGCCGGTTTCGGCGCTCGCGAAAATCGGCGACGCGGCCGGCGTGACCGGCGCGGTCCAGGGTGAGGTGAGCCTGCAATCACCCGCCCGCCAGACCTCGATCGACCAGGTCGCAAGCGGCGAAGACGTCGTGATGGGCGATGCGGTCAACACGCGGACGAAATCGCGCCTTCAGATCATGCTGCTCGACCAGACCGCGATCACCATGGGCGAGAACGCCTCGCTGGTCATAGACGAATTTGTCTACAATCCCGACAACGCGGACGCGGCCTTGTCCGCCTCGGTGACGCAGGGCGCGTTCCGCCTCGTCACCGGTGGAGTCGCGCGCAACAATCCCGACGGCACCAAGGTGAAGCTGCCGAGCGCGGTCCTCACCATTCGCGGCACCACCACCCAGGGCAATTGCGATTCGACGGGCTGCATCGTGGCGCTCAGCGGCACCGGCGATCAGAATTCCGCCGGCAAGAAGCCGAGCCAGATCCTGATCGAGTCCGACAAGGACAAGAAGATCCTGAAGCGCGCCGGCTTCTTCGTCCTGATCAGGCCCGACGGCACCATCACCGATCCCGAGCGCCTCGACGAAGAGGCGGAGAAGCGCCTGGCCGGCCTGTTCGATCCGCTGACGGGCGGGGGCACCGGCGATTATCTCGGTGGCAAGCAGCTGGTCGACGCCTCCGGCCAGCCGACCGCCGACGGTGAGCCGTTCGTGGAGGATATCGACGATCTCTATGGCGATGCGATTCCGCTGCAGGATCTCGCCTTCGAATCGACCACCAACCTGCCGAGCGGCCAACTCAGCTTTTCCGGCACCGGGATCGACATCAGCGGCTCCTCATCGGGCGGCGCCTACAGCTTCATCTACAGCCTTGATCTTGCCAGCCGAGATTTCTCGGGCCTGGTCACCTTCAACGCCGGCGGCACCAACTTCACCACCTACACCGGGACCTTCGAATTGCAGCACAACCCGTTCATCGAGGGCTTCAGCAACATTGAAGAAGGCGGCGCTGTGGTCACGACGCCGCAGAACGACACCATCTCTGTCGTCTACTCGATCGGCCCAAACCAGATCGACACCTCCGTGGCACTGACCGTGATTCCGCCGACTGGTCCTACGGATACGTTGACCGGTTCCGGCGCCGCCCCGATCGTGCCTTAGCCCAGTACGGAGCGCTTCCCTGTTCCAGCCAGATCGCGACTACAACCAGCCGCGGCGTTCCGCGGTGATCGCGGAGCGCGGCGCCGCCGCGACCGCGCATCCGCTTGCAACCTTGATTGCCATCGACACGCTGCGCGCCGGCGGCAACGCGGTGGACGCCGCCATTGCCGCGGCGGCAGCCCTCGCCGTGATCGAACCGGCCATGACCGGGATCGGCGGCGACTGCTTCGTGCTGATCGCGCCCAAGGGCGGCGACCGGGTCATCGCCTATAACGGCGCCGGACGCGCGCCGGCGGCCGCGCATGCCGAGTGGTTCCTGGACCGCGGCATCGGCCTCATCTCGCCAGACAGCGTGCATTCCGTCACGGTTCCGGGCGCGGTGGAGGCCTGGTGTCGCCTCTCCAAGGATCACGGCAAGCTCGGCATCGACCGGCTGTTGCAGCCCGCCATCCAGCTCGCCGCGAAGGGCTTCCCCGTCGCGCCCAAGGTCGCCGCCGACTGGCGCCGCAGTGCCGATAGGCTGCGCGCCGATCCGGCCGCGCGGGCAACGTTGCTGCCCAAGGGCAAGGCGCCGAACGCCGGCGACCTCATCGCCTTTCCCGCCCTCTCTCGCGCCTTGAAGGCGATCGCCCGCGACGGCGCCGATGCTTTCTATCGCGGCTGGATCGCCGACGACATCGTGCGCCGCCTGAAGGCAGAGGGCGGTCTCCATACGCGCGAGGATTTCGCGCGCCACCGCGGCGACTATGCCGATCCGATCTCCACCGCCTATCGCGGCACGCGGGTGTGGGAATGCCCGCCGCCGGGCCAGGGGCTGACAGCGCTGATGCTGCTCAACATCCTCGGCGAATGCCCTGAGGCCGACGGTCCGCTCTCGGCCGCGCGCTGCCATGCGCAGATCGAAGCGAGCAAGCTGGCCTACGCCGAGCGCGACCGCCACCTGGGCGATCCGCAGCACGTCACGGTGCCGGTGAAGCGCCTGCTGTCGCGCGCCCATGCCAAGCGCCTGGCCGCCACCATCGATCCCATGCGCGCGATGGCGGCGGTTCCGCCCAGCCTCCTGCCGCCGCATCCGGATACGACCTACCTGACCGTGGTGGACAAGGACCGCACCGCGGTCAGCTTCATCAACTCGATCTACTATTCCTTCGGCAGCGCCCGCATGGCGCCGAAGAGCGGCGTCGTGCTGCAGAACCGCGGCGCCTGCTTTGTGATCGAGCCGGGTCATCCCAATTGCATCGGGCCATCCAAGCGGTCCATGCACACCATCATCCCGGCGATGGTGACCAAAGGCGGCCGGGCCCTCGTCTCGTTCGCCGTCATGGGCGGCCATTACCAGCCGGTCGGCCAGGCGCACGTCCTCGGCAACATGCTGGACTACGGCATGGACCCGCAGGCCGCGCTGGATTGCCCGCGCCTGTTCTTCGAGGAAGGCGGCGTCACGGTCGAGGCCGGCATCCCCGACGGCCTCAGGCGCGAACTGCTCGACCGTGGCCATCGGATCGTCCCTGCCGAGCCGGATGACCCGCTCGGCGGCGGCCAGGTCATCGCCATCGACTGGCGGCGCGGTGTCCTCGTCGCCGGCTCCGAGCCGCGCAAGGACGGCCTGGCGCTCGGCTATTGAGCTGCGATGCTTCCGCGCGCCTGTCTGTGAACTGGTCCACACGTGGTTAACCAATCCCTAGGCTTTTTTGAGTTGTAATGGGGTCGAGCCTGTGGCACGGTTTGAGGACGAGAGCCCCAGAGGGGCATTCTCTAATTGAACCAAAAGGTTAGGCTCTGATCCCAAAGGGGATTCGAGCTGTGGTCGCAAGCAGGGGATGACTTGTGGCCGGGCCATCCGATCTTCGTGAGTTGCTCCGGAGCCGAGCGATCGGCACCAGGGCCGAGGGAGAATGGGACGCATGACCGACCGAAACTCGATCCCCGGTTCCGAGGATTCCACTTTTTCAAAGAGCCTGCTCGGCCGTCGCCGTGTGCTGGGCTTTGGCCTTGGCGCCGCTGCGCTGGCCCTCGCCACCCCGCTGAAGGGCGCGCTCGCCGCCTTGCCGCAGAGCGGCACCCGCAGCCTGGGCCTGGTCAGCACCCACACCAACGAAAAGATCGTGGCGACCTATTGGCGCGACGGGGTCTATGACAAGGGCGCGCTCAAGGACATCAACTACCTCCTGCGCGACTTCCGTACCGGCGACGTCGCATCGATCGACCCGCAGCTCCTGGATCTGCTGGTCGAGCTCCATCGGCGCGCCGGCAGCCGCAAGGGCTTCCAGGTGATCTCCGGCTACCGCTCGCCCAAGACCAACGCCATGCTGGCCTCCGCGAGCAACGGCGGGGTCGCCAAGCACAGCCTCCATATGGAAGCCAAGGCCATCGATATCCGGCTCTACGACGTCGCGCTCAGCGACCTGCGCCAGGCCGCGCTCGGCATGAAGGCGGGCGGGGTCGGCTATTATCCGAAGTCCGACTTCGTGCACGTCGATACCGGCCGCGTTCGCCAGTGGTAACGCATCTGGTAACAGGCTGATTTTCCGCCGCGTTTCCATCGCTGCGTTAAGAATTAACGATCTTTTCACTATACCGTGCCATGATTTCGCTGGGATTCCAGTGTTTTCAGAGGCAAGGTTTCGTTCATGGATGATCTGACGGAACTCCAATCGCGGGTGGCCGCAGCTCAGGAGCGCCTCCAGCAGAGCGCCGAGGAAGAGCGCCGCTATGGCCTGCGCCTCAACGACATAGTCTCCATTGTCGAAGGCTCCCTGTCCCGCCAGCGCGACGAGGTCGACAAGCTGAAGGGCGAGGTGCTCGAGCTGCGCACCATGCTGGGCCGGCTCAGCAGCGAGCGCGACGAGGCGAAAGGCGCCCTGATCCAGGCGCATGCCGCCCTCAGCGCCGCCCAGGCGCGGCTCGGTCAGCGCGAGGTGCAGAACGAACAATTGCGCCGCATGCTGATGGAGCTGCTGGCCGCGGTCGAGAGCCGCAAGGGCCCCGTCGTCCACGATGTCGTCCGCCGGCTCGAAGGGGGCATCCAGGCCCTGATGAAGGAACAGCACGCGCAGGACGCGGACGCTGCGCACCCCGCCCAGGAGGGGAGTCCGGCCTCCAGCGCTGCGCGCGCGGCCCCGATGGTGGCGCGCGGCCGCCTGACGGTGGTCGGAACCGTCGTCAAGGCGAATGAGACGACCGGGCAGCTCGCTCTCGCCCAGCAACCGATCAGTGAAGAAGCACAGATTGCCGAAGCGGTGGCGGAAGAGGATTTCGAAGAGCCGGCCGCCGCGGCCGAGAGCGAACCCGAATCCCTGTCCGACGTCGCCATGAGCGAAGCCGGCGACATCGTCGCCGAGCCCGATGCCGAGGCAGCGAACGAGCCAGATCCGCAAGAGCAGGAACTGGTCAATGCCTTGCTCGATGCGGAGCGCAAGCTGATCGAAGCCGAGGCCATGGGCGGCGCGGCCAACGCCAATTCTCCGGTCGCGGAGATCATCCGCCGCATCAGCCAGCGCACCCGCGAGATCAACGAGCAGGCGCCGCAAGCCTAGGCGTCTCGCGCCAACGCGGAACATCCCTCTCCGGGCAACGTTTGAACGTCAGCGGCCGTGCTGGTCCGCTGGTGCGTTTTCGCGCGCGCGCATAGACTCGCGCTCACGCTCCGACAAGAAAGGACTTCGCCCATGCTGTGGAAGGGGCGCCGGCAGAGCAGCAACGTCGAGGACCGCCGCGGCATGGGCAGCGGCATGCGCTTCCCTGGCGGCGGTTATGGCGGCGGATTCGGCGGTGGCCGGATGCGCGGTGGCGGCCTTGGGATCGGCGGCATCATCATCCTGTTCGTCATCGCCTGGGCGCTCGGCATCAATCCACTGGCGCTGCTGTCGGGCGATCTCGGTGGCGGCGGCTATGTCGAACAGGAATCGATGTCGGGCGGATCGTCCTCGAGCCCGCAGCAAGAGCAGCTGAAGCAATTCGTCTCCGTCGTCCTCGCCGACACCGAAGACACCTGGCATCAGCTCCTGCCACAGGTCGGCGCGCAATATCGCGAGCCCAAGCTGGTGCTGTTCTCCGGCGGCGCGCAGTCCGCATGCGGTTTCGCGCAATCGGCGGTCGGGCCGTTCTATTGCCCGGGCGACGAGAAGGTCTATCTCGATCTGGATTTCTTCGACGAACTATCGCGCCGGTTCGGTGCTCCGGGCGATTTCGCCGAGGCCTATGTGATCGCCCACGAGGTCGGCCATCATGTGCAGAACGTGCTGGGCATCGAGGGACAAGTGGCCAAGGTCCGCGCCGGCTTGAGCGAAACCGAGGCCAACGCCCTGTCGGT
>DASYRS010000107.1:0-6481 GCA_036004205.1 Dongiaceae bacterium | reverse complement strand
GCTGCGCGAGGCGGAGGAGGAGGTCGGCCTGCCGATCCGCAATGTCGAGATGATCGGAAGGCTCGATACCTATGTGACGCGTACCGGGTTCGAGGTGACACCCTGTGTCGGCTTCGTCAGCCCGCCCGATCTCTATCGCCCCGATCCGTTCGAGGTCGCCGAAGTATTCGAGGTGCCGCTGCGCTTCTTCCGCGATCCGCAGAGCCGCAAGCTGGAAAGCCGCACCGTCCAGGGCAAGCAGCGCTTCTTCTACGCCTATCCCTGGGGCGACTATTACATCTGGGGTGTGACCGCCGGCATACTCAACAATCTCATCGAAGTGCTGGGGCATCTCGATGAAGCCTGACCTGCAGCGCCTGCCGCAGTCCTGGATGACCGAAGGCCCCGCCGCGCGCGTGATGCAGGCGCTGACGGCGGAGGGCGACCAGGCACGCTTTGTCGGCGGCTGCGTGCGCGACGCGCTGGTCGGGCGGAGCATTCGCGACATCGATATCGCGACGCCGCTGTCGCCGCAGCGCGTGACCGAGCTGCTAAAAAAGGCCGGGCTCAAGGCGGTGCCGACCGGCATCGATCACGGCACCATCACGGCGGTCGCCGACAAGACCGGGGTCGAAGTCACGACCTTGCGCCTCGATGTCGAGACCGATGGCCGCCGCGCCAAGGTGGAGTTCACCGACGACTGGCAGGCCGACGCCGCGCGCCGCGATCTCACCATCAACGCCTTGTCCGCCGATGCGGACGGCAAGGTGCACGATTATTTCGGTGGGCTCGACGACCTTGCCGCCGGCCGCGTGCGCTTCGTCGGCGATCCCAGGCAGCGCATCGTCGAGGATTATCTGCGCCTGCTGCGGTTTTTCCGCTTCCATGCGGATTATGCGAGCGGCGAGTTCAATGCGGACGCGATCGCGGCGGCGAAGGAGTTGGCGCCTCACCTGAAATCCCTCTCCGGCGAGCGGCTGCGGCAGGAGACCTTGCGCCTGCTGATCGCGCGGCGCGGGCCGGAGGTGTGGGCGGAGATGCTGAACCTCGGCATCGTGCAGCACTATCTGCCCTGGGCGACCTCGCTGGATCGCCTGCGCATCGTGGCGGAGCTGGAGCAGCGCCACGGCCTGACGCCCGATCCCGTCCGTCGGCTGGCGGCGCTGACGATGACCGGCTGCGGCCGCGAGGTGGCGGAGTGCCTGAAGCTGTCGCGGGCGGAGGGCGACCGGATCATCGCGCTCGATGCCGCGCGCGATCCGTTCGATGTGTCGAGCCCGCAGGCGGTCCGGAGGCAGATCTATGCCTGGGGCAACGACGGCGCGCGCGACCGGCTGCTGCTGGATTGGGCTGACCGGATCAATGGCGCTTCGGGTGCCGATGCCTTGAACGTGATCGAGACCTGGCCGCGCCCGCGCTTCCCGCTGAAGGGTGCAGACATCGTGAAACTGGCCGTTCCGGAGGGCCCCAGAGTCGGCGAAATCCTAGGCAAAACAGAAGGTTGGTGGATCGAGCGGGATTTCACCCCGGACCGCGCCGCCTGCCTTGTTTACGCCCGAAATCAGGTGTGATCCGCCACACTGCCGCCGCGATCCGAATTCACCATATTGGCTGTAGCGGTTAACGCCGCGAGGGGACCGGGCCAGGAATAAAAGCCATGGTACGCAGCTCTATCGCCATCGATCGCCAGGATCAGATCGCCAACCCGACGCTTCGGCAGATCTTCGCCTATTGGCAGGCGAAGGCCGCCGATCGGGGCGCCTTGCCGGCGCGGGCCGATATCGACCCGGTCGATCTCGCGGGTGCCTTGCCCGCCGTCAGCCTGATCGAGGTGCGGCGCGATGTTATGGGCAGGCCCGGGCGTCTGCGCTACCGCGTGATGGGCGGCTTCCAGGTGGAGATCATGGGCCGCGACGCGACCGGCGAGCTGATCGATCTGGGCTCGGCGGAGAATGACGCCGCTGCGCAGGCCATCGCCACCGGCCGGCCGATCCATGCCCAGCGCAAATTCTCTCCCGCCAACGGCGTCGCGCTCACCTTCGAGGCCCTGATGTGCCCGTTGGCGGCGGATGGACGCAGGGTCGACATGCTGCTGTGCGCGGTCGCGCCCCACTATAAGCCCAAGGACCTGCCCGCCAGTCGCGTCAACCGCTTCGCGCGCGCCGCTACGGAACCGATGTATCGTCGCTGACGTGCTAACGCTCCGCGCCTGAGGGCGCTACCATCGCCTCCTCTCTGGGAGAGGAAACGATGGACCATCCGGCGATCTTTCAACCGCTGCAACTCCGACACCTGACGCTGCGCAACCGCATCGTGTTCGGCGCGCATACCGCCAACATGAGCGTGGAAGGGCTGCCGGGCGAGCGGCATCTCGGCTATTACCGCGAGCGCGCGATGGGCGGGGCCGCGATGATCGTGGTGGAGCCGGTGCCGATCCACAAGACGGCGGTGCTGACGCGCGGCAACTTCCGCGCCGACGACGATGCGGTCATCCCGCATTTCCGCCGCATCACCGACGCGGTCCACGCCGAAGGCGCGCATATCGTCCAGCAGCTCTATCACGTCGGCGCCCACGGCGATTGGGACAACTCGCTCGCCTACAACTGGTCGCCCTCCGGCCTGCCCTCGATGCACGATTCCGACGGCAGCCATGCCATGACGCAAGCGGAGATCGCGGAGATCGTCGCCTCCTTCGCCCGCTGCGCCGCGCGCGCCAAGGCAAGTGGCTATGACGGCTGCGAGCTGATGGCGGCCTACAACGCCCTGATCGAGCAATTCTGGTCGCCGGTCACCAACCGGCGTGACGACGGGTACGGCGGCAGCTTCGAGAACCGCATGCGCTTTTCCGACGAGGTCCTGCAGGCGATCCGCAAGGCCTGCGGCGAGGATTTCGTGATCGGCCTCGCGGTCAGCATCGATCCCGCGCGCCCCGACGTGCAATCGGTAGAAAGCTTGCAGGAGGTCGTCGCCTGGCTCGACCGGCGCGAGCTCTGCGACTACGTGACAGTCGGCACCGGCAGCTATTTCGATTTCACGCGCATCATCCCGCCCGCGATCTATGAGGACAAGCTGGGCGCGCCCTATGCCGCCGCGTTGAAACAGGTGGCGAAGACGATCCGCATCCAGGCGGAGAGCCACATCCGCACGCCGGACAACGCCAACTACATCCTCTCCTCCGGCGGCGCCGACATGATCTCCATCGTGCGGGGCCAGATCGCCGACCCGCACTGGGTCAACAAGGCGAAAGCGGGGCGCGCATCGGACATCCGTCCGTGCCTTTCCTGCAACCAGATGTGCTGGGGCCGCCGATCGCGCGACTATCACATCTCCTGCCTCATCAATCCCAGCGCGGGCCGGGAGTTCGAATGGGGCGGCGATCGTTTCACGCCGAGCGCCAAGCCGAAGCGCGTGCTGGTCGTGGGCGGCGGGCCTGCCGGCCTCGAAGCGGCGCGCGTCGCGGCGGAGCGCGGGCATCAGGTCACGCTCGCCGAAGCCTCGGACAAGCTGGGCGGCCAGTTCCGCTTGGCCGGCTTGCAGCCGCGCCGTGCCCAGATCTCCGATTTCCTCGATTGGCTCGAAGGCCAGTTGCAGCGCCTGCAGGTGGAGGTGCGGCGCAACACCTATCTTGAAGCCGACGACATCGCTGGCGCGGGCTACGATACAGTGATCCTGGCGACCGGCTCATCGCCGACCGAAGCGCCGACCCAGCGCTACTGGCCGCATGCCGAGACCGATGCCGTGCTGCGCGGCCCGCGTGTCTGGCCGGCCGAGGCGGTGATGGCGCGCGAAGCGCGTCTCGGCAAGCGCGTCCTGGTGCTGGACGAAGGCGGCAACTACAAAGGCGTCGGGACCGCCTGGCATCTGGCGGAGGCGGGGCACCAGGTGACGATCGTGACGCCCGATCCGCAAGTGGGGAAGGAGCTGGTCCGCACCGCGATCGATGGCCCGGTGCGCATGCGCCTTGCCAAGCTCGGCGCCACGTTCCTGGTCGAATCCGCGCTCGCCGACTTCAAGGACGGCAAGGCGCGGATCGCGAACCTACTGGACGGCAGCGAGGTCGTGATCGAGATCGACGACATCGTGACGGCCTTGACCAACGTCTCCAACGATTCGTTGACGCGCGACTTGCAGGCCAAGGGCATGGCAGTCGTGGCGGTCGGCGATTGCATCGCGGCGCGCCACGCCGCCGCCGCGCTCTATGACGGCCGGCGCGCCGGCATGGCGGTGTGACCCATGCTCTGGCTCGACGCGCAGGCGGTGCGGCATTTCGGCGATTTCCGCCGGCTGGTCCCCGCGATCCAGGAGATGAACCGGCAGGGCACCGACCAGGTCGAGCGCATGCTGCTGAGCCAGCAATCCTCCGGCGGCGGGCAGAATGACTGGCTGATGCTGCCGGCCTGGCAGCACGATCGCTGCTTCGGCATCAAGACCGTCAGCGTGTTTCCGGCCAACGCGGCCAAGAACATCGCCAGCGTGCAGGGCGCCTATCTGCTGTTCGACGGCCAGACCGGCGAGATGCTGTGCGGCCTCGACGGCGCCATGCTGACCCTGCGCAAGACGGCGGCCAACTCCGCGGCCGCCGCCGATTGGCTGGCGCGCAAGGATGCGGAGACCCTGTGCATGGTGGGCGCCGGCGCGCTGGCGCCGCATCTGGTCGAGGCGCATTGCGCCGTGAGGCCGATCCGCCGGGTCCTGTGGTGGAACCGCAGCCGTCCCGCGCTGGAGCGCGCCATCGCCGCCCTCAGCCCCCGCCTGCCGAAGGTCGCGATCGTGGCGGCGGACGATCTGCGCGACGCGATCTCCTTCGCCGACATCGTCTCCACTGCGACGATGGCGAGCGAGCCCCTGGTCAAAGGCGTGTGGCTGCGCTCCGGCACCCATCTCGACCTGGTCGGCGGCTATAGGCCCGACATGCGCGAGGCGGACGACGATTGCATCGCCTTCGCCGCGCGCTGGTACGTCGATGCCCGCTTCACCACGATCAAGGAAGCCGGCGATCTGACCCAGCCGATCGCATCCGGCGTGCTCGATGCGGCATCGGTCATCGACATGAGCGAAGTCGCGCGCGGCCAGAAACCCAAGCGCATCTCCGACGACGAGATCACCTGGTTCAAATCCGGCGGCGGCGGCCACGAGGACCTGGCGACGGCGTGGGCGGTGTATCAAGCGTTCAAGGCGGAGTGATTCTCTCCATCCGATCTTTCCCCTCTCCCCTCGCGGGAGAGGGATGCGCAGGCTTAGCGAACGAAGTGAGCTTAGCCGGAGCTGGGTGAGGGGGCTGCGCCGATAGGCGCACAGCGCGTAAGCGCTACACTCATCGCGCGATGCAAATCGCCTGGCGCTCTGCCGAGCGCGCGTGCCTGTCGGCACGCACCCCTCATCCTACTTCGGCTAAGCTCGCTAGTGCTCGCTAAGCCTTCGTATCCTTCTCCCGCAAGGGGAGAAGGGGGTATAGGATGGTGGAGGGTTTAGTTCACCCTGATCTCGATCCGCTCCTTGCCCTTGCCGATGTTCACCCGCTTCAGCGCAATCGCGCCGATCTCTCCCGTGCGCTTCAAGTGTGTGCCGCCGCAAGGCACGCGGGCGAAGCCGTCGATCTCCCAATAGCGGCGCTGAGTGGCCTCATCGCTGTAGGCACTGACGATTTCATGATCGGCGGAGACGAGCGCGCCGGCCTTCTCCTGCATCATCGGGAACAGCCTGGAGATGTTCTCCGGCCATTCGAAATCGATGCGCGCCTTGTCCTCGGCGATATGCGCGCCGATCTTCTGGATGCCGGGCAGGTTCTGGTAGGCCAGCTCCAGGATGATCTCCGCCGCCAGATGCAGCCGCATCAGCTTCAGCCGCCGCGCGCCGTCGATCTCGATTGCGACGGGATCGCCCGATTTCAGTCCGTGGCCCGGCTCCAGCGTGTAGAGGATATCGCCCCCGGCCTTGCGCGCTTCGAGCACCGTGCGGCCGCCGATCGTGCCCGCGTCGCTCTCCTGCCCGCCGGAGAAGGCGTAGAAGATGGTCTCCTCCAGCCGCACCACATCGCCCTCGATTGCGGCGATGCGCGTGTCGAGCGACGTGCGATAGGGGTCCTGCCAGAAGAGTTTTGCGACCACGCCCTCGATTCCCTCCTACGGTGACGGGACGCGAAGTCTAGCCGTTCCGGAACAGGTACGAATAGCCGTTGATGGCCGGCACGCCGCCGAGGTGCGCGTAGAGCACCTTCGATCCCGCGGGAATTTCCCGCCGGCCGATCATGTCCAGCATGCCTTGCATGCTCTTGCCCTCATAGACCGGGTCGGTGAGCATGCCTTCCATCCGGGCGCAGACCCGCATGGCGTCGAGCGTCTCCGCCGAGGGCACGCCGTATTCCGGATAGGCGTAGCGTTCGTCCAACACCACGTCCTCCTCGGTGATGCGCCGGCCCAGCTCCACCAGCTCCGCGGTGTTCTGCGCGATGCGCTTCACCTGCTCGCGGGTCTCCCTGGGCTTGGCGGAGGCATCGATGCCG
>DASYRS010000106.1:0-16952 GCA_036004205.1 Dongiaceae bacterium | reverse complement strand
CCATGCTCCTGATATCGCTCAAAAATCTTGTAGCCGGTCTTGCGAGAGATCCCAAACTCCCGGCACAGATGGCTCATCTCCTCGCCTTCCAGCAGGCGAGCCACAAAACGCAGGCGCTCCTCCATCACCGAACGCTCCTTCCACGGCATCTCCACCTCCCCCAGGCAATTGCCTGGGGGAGGTGTTACCTATGTGTCCGGAACAAAGTGTCACCTATGTCTCAGAACGCTCACACAAGCATCCGATCCAGGCAAGACCAGGACATCATTTGCCCACGGCTCGTCTCGGCGTGTTCCGTCCGGCCGATATCGCCTTGATCGCCAGTTCGGCATCCTCCGAAGCGAAGATTTCCTTGACGGGCCTCGCCAGCCTTCGACGCCAGTTCGGATGTTCGGTCGTGGTTCCGGGGATGTTGATCGGCTCCTGCTCCGCGGCGAGATCGTCAAGCTGCGCAAGCGCAACCTTGGCGCTGCTTGCACCCAGGAAGGCATGCACCGCGACCGACATCTCCTGATCGCCCGACCCCGCGGGATGGGCGGCATTCCGCAAGGCCTTCCCGTCGGCGCGGTCGCTGTTCTTGCGCCACCATCCGGCGAGGGGCAGCAAGTCGTGGGTTCCGAAGGAGGCGATCGACTGAGGAGAATAGTGGCCCGACGGCCGAAACGCCAAGCCGTCCCGCTCGAACAGCATGACGCGCATCGACAGCACGCCGGCGTCCGCCATGCGCTCGCGAAATCCGGATGGCACGGTGCCGAGATCCTCGCCGACGATCATGCAGCGATTGCGATGGGATTCGATGGCCAGGATCGCGAGCAGCGCCGCCGGGTCGTTCTCCACATAGGCACCTGCATTGGCGGTCTCGCCTTCCGGCACCCACAATAGCCGTTCCAAGGCCATCACATGGTCGAGCCGCAAGGCGCCGGCGTGGCGCATGTTGGCGCGCACCAGCTCGATCCAGGGCTCGTACTGCTTTCGTGCGAGCGCATGCGGATCATAGGGTGGGATCCCCCAGACCTGGCCGTCGTCGGAATACGGGTCCGGTGGCGCACCGACCGAAATGCCCGGTGCGAACCAGTCCCGGCCCGTCACCGCCTCCGCACCGTCCGGCGCCGGCCCGACCGCAAGATCGCGGTACAGCCCGATCGCCAGCGCGCCGTGTGCGGCCGCCGCGGCCAGCGAGCGATCCGCCCACCATTGCAGGAACATGTGGAACTGAAGCCGGTCGTCGGGCTCTTTGAGGCTGGCGACTTCGAATGCCGCAAACTGCTTCAGGCTCCGCCCGCCAGCTGCCACGAAGCGCCGAAATTCGTCGCCAAGGGAATCTCCTGCCGCCAAATGACGGTCGCGGAACCGCGACCAGATGCGGGCGAACGCCAGGCGCTTCAGCTTGAACACCGCGCCATAGTCGATCATCGCCGTAGCACGCAAGCTGCGCGCGGTGTCCTCCGCCTGGCTGAGCCAGGAATCCGTGGTGGCAAGCTCGACATAGCCGGGCATGGTCGCCGGATCGATATAGGCGCTTTCCAGGAAACGCCGGTCGGAGGGGTAGTAGGGGCTGGCCCGGTCCGGCCGGCTTGGAAACAAAGCGTGAAGCGGATTGATGCCGACCAGCGCGGCGCCGCGTTCGCCGGCTTCTTCAACGATCTCACGCAAGGTCGAGAAATCGCCGATGCCCCAGTCGCGTCCGGTTTGAACGCTGTAGAGATTGGCCGATACACCCCAGCATTTGCCATCGCCGGCTAGAATCTCGGGCCGCCACGCGCGGCCGGGCGTGGCAGCGACGGTGGCGCTGAAGTCTCCGATCGTCAGGCGATGCAATCCGGCTGGGAGCTGCAGGTCCGCACGCACACGCCATTTCTCGCGCACCGTGCCGTCGACGCGGCATACATCAACCAGCGTTCCCTCGCTGGGCCTGATGTGGATCGTCTGCGGCTGATCGGTTTCGGGAGCGAACGCAACGGAAACCGGCATCGCCGCTTTGGCGCGATCGACGATCACGTCGAATGTGAATTGCCGCCCGACCTCGGCCACGAAGAAAGGCGGAAGAGGATTGCGCCATGGTCCGAGTTCCAGAGTTCGCAGGCTGTCGCGAATTTCGTTGGCGCTGCGCGCCGGTATTCGCATGGCAGCAAGCAAAGCACGCTTGGTGTCGACACTGACGATGTGATCGTGGCCGTTGGCATCGCGATGTTCCGGTTGGATACGGGCCAGCCTGGCCAGTCGCTCAAACAGAGCCGGATCCTCCAGCGGAGCCGCCCGCGAATCATCGACCAGCACGACAACAGACCGGGCGGAAACTTGTGTCGTCACGCCCGCGGCGTGCTCGACAGATGACGGATCGGCCGAATCCAGCATGACCCGCCACCGCCCGGCCGCCGATGGCAGCGTAAGCGTTGTGGCCTCGCCGCCATTGACCACGACGCAGAGGTGATCGTCGGCATAGCCCGGTTCCGCGCCCGGCTCGAACAATTCGAGAGCGATGAAATGCCGCGCGCGATCGTGCCAGTCGCTCTCGGCGAGTTCCCGGCCATCCTCGCGCCGCCACGCGGCATCCTTGTAGGCGGCGCCGTCGACCGGACGGCCTTCGAGAAACCGGTTGCGACGCAGCGCTGGGTGAGATTTGCGCAAGGCGATCAGCCGCTGCACGAACGACGTCAGATCGGCAAATTGCGATGCCGCCGCCCAGTCGATCCAGGTTGTCGGATTGTCCTGCGCATAGGCGTTGTTGTTGCCGGATTGACTCTGGCCCAATTCGTCGCCGGAGCGCAGCATCGGTGTCCCGCGCGCCACAAGCAGGGTAGCAAACAGCGCACGCAGATCGCGCGCCCGAGCGTCTCGCACTTTTGGATCGTCGGTCGGTCCCTCGATTCCGCGGTTCCAGCTATGATTCTGATCCGTGCCGTCCGCGTTGTGTTCGCCGTTGGCGGCGTTGTGCTTGCGCTCGTATGACACCAGGTCGGCAAGCGAAAACCCATCGTGCGCAGTGATGTAGTTGACGCTGTCCGACGGGCGCCGATCGCCGGCGCGGAATCGGTCCGAAGAGCCCGACAGGCGCGAGGCGAGACCCGCGACCCCCTTGGAAGACCCCTGCCAGAAACGTCGGACGTCATCGCGGAACTGATCGTTCCACTCGGCGATGCCCGCGGGGAAGGCACCGCCTTGATAGCCGCCCGGCCCGAGATCCCAGGGCTCGGCGATCAGCTTGAGTCCGGACAGCACGGGATCCTGGCACAACGCGGCGAGGAACGGTCCGTTGCGGTCGAAGCCCTCGTCGGTCCTGGCGAGAGTCGTGGCGAGATCGAACCGGAAGCCATCAACCCCGACCTGCGACGCCCAGTGACGCATGGTATCCATCGCCAGCCGCAGCACAGGCGGCCGGTCGAGGGCCAGCGTATTGCCGCAACCCGTCACGTTGTCGTAGTAGCGGCGATCTTCCGGTTTCAGGCGATAATAGGTGCTGTTGTCGATGCCGCGATAGCAGATGGTCGGGCCCAACTCATCGCTTTCGCCGGTGTGGTTGAAGACCACGTCGAGCACGACCTCGATGCCCTGTTCGTGGATACGCGCGATCGCGGCGCGGGTTTCTTCGATCCCACCGCCGCTGACATAGCGCGGATCGGGCGCGAGGAACGTGACCGGATTGTAGCCCCAATAGTTCCCGAGCCCCAGCGACGCCAGATGCCGCTCGTCGATGAAGGCCGCGATCGGCAGCAGTTCGATGGTGGTAGCGCCGAGCTTGGCCAGATGCTCGAGCGCGGCGGGATGTGCCAGGCCTGGAAGTGTGCCGCGCAATCCGTCCGGCATGCGGTCATGGAGCCGGGTGAAGCCCTTGACGTGCATCTCGTAGATGATCGCGTCCGACCACGGTACGGTCGGCGGCGCATTCCTGGGCACAAACTGCGCGGTTGTCGTGACGATTGCTTTCGGCATATCGGGCGCGCTGTCGGTCGCATCGAAGGAAAGATCGGCTGCAGGATCGCCCCGGACATAGCCAAACATCGATGGCGCCAGGCGAAACGGCCGGTCGATGGCCCGCGCGTACGGATCGATCAGCAATTTGTGGTGATTGAAGCGGTGGCCACGCGCGGGATCGAACGGCCCATGGACCCGATAGCCATAGCGCTGACCGGCGCCGATGCCGGCGACGTGGCCGTGCCAGACGCCATGCGTCCGTTCGGGCATGCGGATGCGATCGGTCTCTCTTTGCCCGTCATCATCGAACAGGCACAGCTCGACGCGCTCCGCATGATCCGAAGCAAGGGCAAAATTGGTTCCGTGACTGTCTGGGGTTGCGCCGAGCGGCGAGGGCGCGCCGCTGGACAATCGATGACTCATGCCCTTTTCAGCCTCGTGTTCGGTCCAGGCTCTCAAGCCTGCCTGCTTGGTTTGCCAGGTTCAAGTGATCACGGACGGCTGGCTGCGCCCGAGCCTCGCCGGGATTTCGGGCAGCGCGGTGGATAAGGCGATCAGATCGGCCAGGGCCTCTTGCGTCTCTTGCCCGTGATGTTCCGGCCGCGGCTCGAAACGCTCCAGATAGATGCGCAGGGTGGCGCCGGCAGTGCCCGTGCCCGACAGCCGGTAGACGATGCGCGAGCCATCGCCGAGCATGATCCGGATGCCCTGGTTCTTGCTGTTGGAACCGTCGACCGGGTCGTGATAGGCGAAATCGTCGGCCGCGGCGACCTCGAACTTTCCGAGTTTCTTGCCGGACAGGCTCGAAAGGCGCGCGCGCAGATCGTTCATCACCTGGTCGGCGGCGGCTGCATCCACTTCCTCGTAGTCGTGGCGCGAATAGAAGTCGCGGCCATACCGGCGCCAATGATCCTCCACGATGGCGCGCACGGGTTCGCGGCGCGCCGCCAGGATGTCGAGCCACAGCAGGACCGCCCACAGACCGTCCTTTTCCCGCACATGGTTGGAGCCGGTCCCCGCGCTTTCCTCGCCGCACAAGGTGATCCTGCCGGCATCCAGAAGATTGCCGAAGAACTTCCAACCGGTCGGCGTCTCGTAGGCTTCGACGCCGAGGGCCTTCGCCACCCGGTCCGCCGCCCGGCTGGTGGGCATGGAGCGGGCGACGCCCGCGATCCCCCCGGCATAGCCCGGCGCTAGATGCGCATTGGCGGCCAGGATCGCCAGGCTGTCGGACGGTGTCACGAACTGGCTCTTGCCGATGATGAGATTGCGGTCGCCGTCGCCGTCGGAGGCGGCGCACAGGTCTGGCCCATTGGCAGCCATGGCCAGGTCATAGAGATGCCGCGCATGCACCAGGTTCGGATCGGGATGTTCGCCGCCGAAATCCTCGAGCGGCCGGGCGTTCATCACGCTCCCCGGCGCGGCACCCAGCATTCCTTCCAGAATGCGCGCGGCATAGGGGCCCGTCACGGCGTGCATGGCATCGAACCGCATGGTGAAACCAGAGGCGAACAGCGCCCTGATACGGTCGAAATCGAACAGCCTGGTCATGAGCGCGGCATACTCATCGACCGGATCGACGATCTCGATCCGGGTCTCGCCGATCCGGGTCTCGCCGATCTTGTCGAGGTCGATATCGGGGGCTTCGAAGATCTTATAGACCGAGATGCTCTTGGTCTTCGCGAAGGCGACATCGGTCACCTTCTCAGGCGCGGGACCGCCGTTGCTGACATTGTATTTGATGCCGAAATCGCCATCCGGGCCGCCAGGGTTGTGGCTGGCCGACAGGACGATACCTCCGAACGCCTTGCGGGAGCGGATCAGATTCGAAACCGCCGGGGTCGAGAGAATGCCGCCGCGCCCGACGATGATGCGCCCGAACCCATTGGCCGCCGCCATCTTGAGGACCGTCTGGATGGCGGTGCGATTGTGATACCGTCCGTCGCCGCCCACCACCAGGGCCGCATTGGCCGGCTTCTCCAGCGTGTCGAACAGGGCCTGCACGAAATTCTCGAGATAGTGCGGCTGCTGGAACACCGTCACTTTTTTGCGCAGGCCGGACGTACCGGGCTTCTGGCCGTCAAACGGCTTGGTTGCGATGGATCGGATCATGCGTGTTCGCCTCTTGGACCTTGGCCGCCAGCGTCTTGTAAAGATCGGCATAATGCGTTGCCGGCCTGCGCCAGCTTACATCGGTCGCCATACCGCGTTTCTGCAGGGAGCGCCAGGTCGCTGGGTCGCGATAGCATCGGACGGCGCGGGTCAACGAAGCGGCCAGCGCATCGACAGTGACGGGCGCGAACTGGAAGCCGGTGGCGACGCCGGCCGCCAGCGCGACATCATTGGCGTCAATGATGGTGTCCGCCAGTCCGCCGACCCGCGCCACGATCGGCACGGTGCCGTAGCGCAGCCCATACAGTTGCGTGAGGCCGCACGGTTCGAAGCGCGATGGAATGAGGATCGCGTCCGCGCCGCCCTGCAGCAGATGCGAGAGGCCTTCATCGTAGCCAAGCACGATGCCCACCCGCCCAGGGTGGCGAGCGGCCGCGCTGGTGAACTCCGCCTGCAGGGTGGCGTCGCCGGCGCCGAGCAGGGCGAGCTGCCCGCCTTCCGCCAGCAAACGCGGCAGCGCGGCCAGCAGCAGGTCCATGCCCTTTTGCCAGGCGAGGCGGCTGACGACGGTGATGATCGGCGCGCCATCGTCCGGCGCCAGCCCGAACTGCTGACGCACGGCCGCCTTGTTGCGCTTGCGCGCGTCCAGCCGCCGCGTGTCGTAGCGCGCGGTCAGATGCGCGTCGGTGGCCGGGTTCCAGATTTCGGTGTCGATGCCGTTCAGGATGCCCGTCAGGGAGTCGGCGCGGTGGCGCAGCAACCCATCGAGCCCCATGCCCATCTCGCTGCCCTGGATCTCCACCGCATAGGTCGGCGACACGGTCGTGATGTGGTCGGCAAGAGCCAATCCCGCCTTCAGGAACCCGATCTGGCCGTAATATTCCACGCCCTCCATCGTGAAGGAGTGCGGCGTCAAATGAAGTTTTTCGAGCAGGGTCGCCGGGAATTGTCCCTGGAACGCCAGATTATGCACGGTGATGATGGTCGCCGGCATCCTGCCGCGTGGCTTCGTGTGGCGGCCAAAGCGCAGATAAGCGGGAACAAGGGCGGCCTGCCAATCGTGCGCGTGAACGACATCCGGCCGATAGTTGCCGAGCAGACCGGAGCCGATGTCCGCCGCGACGAAAGACAGCGCCGCAAAGCGTTCCGCATTGTCCAGCCAATCCTTGCCGTCGGCGCCGACATAAGGGTTGCCGGGCCGGTTGAACAGATGGGGCGCATCGAGCACCAGCAGATCGAGCGATCCCGCTTCCGCCGCCACCAGGCTGGCCGGCCCGCCGAACAAGGCGCGCCAACGATGCACGATCTCACCGGCGCCGATTGCCGCCGTCACTGCGGGATAGCCCGGCAACAAGGTCTTCACCTTGACGCCAAGCGGTGCGAGTGCGCCGGGCAGGGCGCCGACGACGTCGGCCAGCCCGCCGGTCTTGACCAGCGGAAAGGCTTCCGATGCAACCGACAGAACGCGCAGATCGGTCATGCGGTCAGCCGGTTGATCATGGGCTCGGTGATCAGGCAGATGCCTTTTTCCGTGCGGCGGAATCTCTTGGCATCGAGTTCGGGGTCTTCGCCGACGACAAGGCCATCCGGAATCTTCACGCCGCGATCCACGACGACGTTCTTCAAGCTCACATTCTGGCCGATCTCGACATAAGGCAATATCACCCCGCCCTCGACCCGCGAGTAGCTGTGCACCCGGACGCCCGTGAATAGCAGCGTTCGCCGCAGTCTTGAGCCGGACACGATGCAGCCGCCTGAGACCAGCGAAGAAACCGCCTTGCCGCGCCGGCCATCCTCGTCATGGACGAATTTGGCGGGCGGGGTGATCTCGCCATATGTCCAGATCGGCCAATCGCGATCGAACAGGTCGAGCGCCGGCAACACGTCGGTCAGGTCGATGTTGGCTTCCCAATAAGCGTCGACCGTCCCGACGTCGCGCCAGTAGGATTCGGATTCAAAGCTTGACCGGACGCACGACTGTTCAAGACGATGAGCAATCGCCTTGCCGTTCTTGACGATATAGGGGATCAGGTCCTTGCCGAAATCGTGGCTCGAATTTGGATCGCTTGCATCGCGTTTCAACAGGTCGAACAGGAAATCGGTGCGGAAGACATAGATGCCCATGCTGGCCAGCGCGATGCCCGGCTTGCCGGGCATCGCCGGCGGGTCTTTCGGCTTTTCCAGGAACTGGATGATCTGACTCTTCTCATCGACGTGCATGACGCCGAAGGCGGTCGCTTCCATGCGCGGGACCTCGATGCATCCGACCGTGACGTCCGCGCCTTCGTCCACGTGCTGCGCCAGCATCACGCTGTAGTCCATCTTGTAGACATGGTCGCCCGCCAGGACGATCAGATACTCGGGCCCATAGCTTTCGATGATGTCCAGGTTCTGGGTCACCGCGTCGGCGGTCCCCAGGTACCACTGGGTTTCGGACACGCGCTGGCTGGCCGGCAGGATGTCGAAGCTCTCGTTGCGCTCGGGTCGCAGAAAGTTCCAGCCGCGCTGCAGGTGCCTGATCAGGCTGTGCGCCTTGTACTGGGTGGCCACGCCGATGCGCCGGATGCCGGAATTGAGGGCATTGGACAGCGCGAAGTCGATGATGCGCGACTTGCCGCCGAAATAGACCGCCGGCTTCGCCCGCTTGTCGGTGAGCTCGACCAGGCGTGATCCGCGCCCGCCCGCGAGCACATAAGCCATTGCCGAGCGCGCGAGACGCGCTGTCCCGGCCTGTGTCTGGGTCGATGGCATATCCATGGTTCTCCCCTTTCTCCTCCGGCTTCTTTTTTGGGTAGTTCCTTGTTCACTCCGTGGCGTGCTGGAAATAGAGCGTCGATAGCGGCGGCAAGGTGAAGCTGGCGGAGAAGGGACGGCCGTGGCTGGAGACCTGCTCGGCCATAACCGCGCCCAGATTGCCCATGCCCGAGCCGCCATAGGTCGCCGCATCGGTATTGAGCCGCTCGATCCATTGTCCATGGAACGGCAGGCCGACGCGGTAATTGTGGCGCGGCACCGGCGTCAAATTGCTGATCACCAGGATCGGGGCCGCGCCATCATGGCCGTAGCGCAGCCACGACAACACTGAGTTCTCGGCATCGTTGGCCTCGATCCATTCGAAGCCGGCCGGATCGCAGTCCCGCTGGTGCAAGGCCGGCATGGTGCGGTAGAGCGCGTTGAGGTCGCGTACCAGATGCCGGACGCCCTGGTGCCAATGGATGTCCATCAGGTGCCAGTCCAGGCTCTGCTGGTAGTTCCATTCCCGTCCTTGGGCGAATTCCTGCCCCATGAACAGCAGTTTCTTGCCGGGATGGCCCCACATGAATCCGTAATAGGCGCGCAGATTGGCGAATTTCTGCCAATCGTCGCCCGGCATGCGCCCCAGGATGGAGCCCTTGCCGTGCACGACCTCGTCATGCGACAGGGGCAACACGAAATTCTCCGAGAATGCATAGAGCAGGCCGAAGGTCATCTTGTTGTGGTGCCAGCGCCGATGGATCGGCTCCTTGCTCATGAAATCCAGCGTATCGTGCATCCAGCCCATGTTCCACTTGAAGCCGAAGCCGAGACCACCGGTCCAGGTCGGCCGCGACACGCCAGCCCAGGCGGTCGATTCCTCGGCCACGGTCACGATGCCTGGATGCTGACCATAGGCCAGTTCGTTCATGCGCCGCAGGAACCCGATGGCCTCGATATTCTCGTTCCCGCCATAGCGGTTCGGCACCCACTCGCCAGCTTTGCGCGAGTAGTCGAGATAGAGCATCGAGGCAACGGCATCCACGCGCAGCCCGTCGAGATGGTAGTGCTCCAGCCAGAACAGCGCATTGGCGTGGAGGTAGTTGGCGACCTCGGGCCGGCCGTAATTGTAGATCAGCGTGCCCCAATCCTGATGCATGCCCTGGCGCGGGTCGGCATGCTCATAAAGCGCGGTGCCGTCGAACCGTCCGAGCCCATGCTGATCGGTCGGGAAGTGGCCGGGCACCCAGTCCAGCATCACGCCGATGCCGGCGGCATGGCAGCGATCGATGAAGCGTGCAAACGCCTCCGGCGATCCATGGCGGCCGGTCGGCGCGAACAATCCGATCGGCTGATAGCCCCAGGATCCGTCGAACGGATGCTCATTGATCGGCAACAGTTCGATGTGCGTGAAGCCCATTTCGGAGACGTAGGGGACCAGGCGGTCGGCGAGTTCGTCATAGGTCAGAAAGCGGTTCTCCTCGCCGCGTTGCCACGAGCCGAGATGGACCTCATAGATGCTGATCGGCGCGGCCACCGACTGTGCCGCGGCACGCGCGGTGAGCCAGGCGCCATCGCTCCAGGCCAGACGCTTCGGGGAGGCGACCTTGGAGGCTGTGCTCGGCCGTAGTTCGGCTTCCATCCCGAGCGGATCGGCCTTCAACGGCAGCAGCAAGCCGTCCGCGGCCTTGATCTCGTATTTGTACAAGGTGTCCTGTTTCAGGCCAGGCACGAACAATTCCCATACGCCGGTACCGCACCGATTGCGCATCGGATGCCGACGGCCGTCCCAGTCATTGAACTCTCCAACGACAGTGACACGCGACGCATTCGGCGCCCACACCGCGAAGGAAACTCCCCACACATCCTGATGCTGCGCGATCCGGGCGCCCAGGCGTTCCCACAAACGCTGATGGGTGCCTTCGCGGATCAGGTAATCGTCGAGATCGCCGAGCACCGGTCCGAAGCGGTACGGATCATCGAATTCCCAGGTTCCCCCGGCATTGCTCGCGCGCAGCCGATACGAGAACCAGACCGGGCGTTTCGGCACTTGGCCTTCGAACAACCCAGGCTCGGCGACGCGCGACAACCGTGCGGCGACCGCATTGGTGGCGGGATCGATCACCTCCAGCCGCGCCGCGCCAGGAACGAAAGCCCGGATGACGACAACGCCTCCGACTTCGTGCGGCCCCAGCACGGCGAATGGATCGCCGTGTCGGCCGTCGACGATGGCCGATACCGTCGCCGCGTCGAGCGTGGAGGAGACGAGGTCCGTCATCCGGTATCTCCATGCTTCCGGCCGGGGATCGCGCTCCAGATCTCGGACGCATATTCGCGAATGGCGCGATCCGCGCTGAACCATCCCATGCGCGCGGTGTTGGTCAGGGCGCGGCGGCTCCAGTCCTCCGGCTGCAGAAACAGCTCGTCCACCGCCCGCTGCTTGGCCGAGTAGGCGGCGAAGTCGGCGGTCACCATGAAGTAGTCGTGATTGCGGAGATCGTCGACTAGAGGCGCGTAGCGATCGACATCGTCGGGCGAGAACACGCCGCCGCGGACCGCATCGAGCGTTTCTTCGAGCATCGGCGCCGCGGCGATGTTGGCCTTCGGATCGTGACCATCCTTGCGCCCGTCCGCGACCTCGGCGGCGGTAAGCCCGAAGATGAAGATATTGTCCGCACCAACGCGGTCGTGAATCTCGACATTCGCGCCGTCGAAGGTGCCGATTGTGAGGGCGCCGTTCAGGGCGAATTTCATGTTGCCGGTGCCGGATGCCTCCATGCCCGCCGTAGAGATCTGCTCCGACAGGTCCGCCGCCGGAATGATCAGCTCGGCCAGGCTCACATTATAATTGGGCAGGAACGCCACGCGCAGCTTATCGCGAACCACGGGATCGCTGTTGACCTTGCGCGCCACGTCGTTGATCAGCTTGATGATCAGTTTCGCGCGGTGATAGCTGGCGGCAGCCTTGCCGGCGAATATCTTGACTCGCGGCGCCCAATCCTGGGTCGGCTCGGCCTTGATCGCGTTATAAAGCGCAATCGTCTCCAGGATGTTCAGAAGCTGACGCTTGTATTCGTGCATGCGCTTGATCTGGACGTCGAACATGGCGCCGGGATCGAGCTTGAGGCGCAGCTGCCTCGCGACCGCGGCGGCCAGCCTTTCCTTGTTGGCGCGCTTCACCTGCCCGAAGCGCTCGAGAAACCCGGAATCTCGGGTCAGCGGCTCGATCTCGCTCAGCCGATCGGCATCGCCGATCCATGCGGTTCCGATCGCTTCGTTGATCAATCCCGTCAGGCCCGGATTGCATTGCACCAGCCAGCGCCGGAATGTGATGCCGTTGGTGATGTGCGTGATGCGGTCGGGATAGAGCCGATGCAGGTCCTTGAAGACCGTTTCGCGCATCAGTTTCCCGTGCAGGCCCGACACGCCGTTGACACGGTGCGATCCGACGAAGGCCAGATGACCCATGCGCACGCGTCGGCCGGCATGCTCGTCGATCAGCGACAAGGCGTGCAGCCTGTCCTTCGGTATCTCGCGCCGGTTCTGTACGTTTGCTAGATGCAGGGCATTGATCTCGTAGATGATCTGCATATGCCGCGGCAGCACGCGTTCCAGCAGGGAGACCGGCCAGCTTTCCAGCGCTTCGGGCAGCAACGTGTGATTGGTGTAGGAGATCGTCGAGCGCGCGAGCTCCAGCGCCGTGGGCAGGACATAGCCGTGCTCGTCCACCAGGATCCGCACCAGCTCCGCGACGGCGAGGGCAGGGTGGGTATCGTTGAGCTGGATGGCCGCTCCCTTGGGCAGCGACGCGACGGTGCCATGCTGACCGATGTGGCGCCGCACCAGGTCCTGCAGCGAAGCCGATGTGAAGAAGTACTCCTGCTTCAGCCTCAGCTCTTGCCCCGCCGGCGTCGAATCGTCGGGATAGAGCACGCGCGAAATGTTGGTCGCGCGCACCTGCTCGGCGAACGCGTCCAGGTGCTGGCCACGATTGAACTCGTCGAACTGCATCGGCTCCGATGGCCGCGCCGACCACAGGCGCAGCGTATTGACGTGGCTGCCCTGCCAGCCGACGACGGGAGTGTCGTAGGCGACCGCGACCACATACTCCGCAGGGTGCCAGACGAACTTGGCTCCGCTGTTGTCCTTGGCCTCGACGCGTCCGCCAAAGCCGACGTCGAACCTCACCTCCGGCCGCTCGAACTCCCAGGGATTGCCGGACGACAACCACTCCTCCGGCGTCTCGACCTGCCAGCCATCGCGGATGATCTGGCGAAACAGGCCATGGTCATAGCGGATGCCATAGCCGAACCCGGCGAGCGCGACACTTGCCATGCTTTCCATGAAGCAGGCGGCCAAGCGACCCAATCCGCCGTTGCCGAGGGCGGCGTCGGGCTCGACCGCCCTGACAGCGTCGAAATCGACTTTCATCTCGGCGAGCGCGGCGCGGCATTCCTGCATCAAGCCAATGTTGGAGATGGAATCGGTCAGCAATCGGCCGATCAGGAATTCGAGCGAGAAGTAGTAGACCCGCTTCTCCCGGCTGGAATAGGTCTCGCGCGTCGTTTCGACCCAGCGATCCACGATCCGGTCGCGGACCGCGAGCGCCGTGGCGATGTACCAGTCGTGAATGCTGGCATGCGATGGGTCCTTGCCCACCACATAGAGCAGCTTCTTTTCGATCGTTTTCTTGAATTCGGCGGTCCGCGAAGGATCCGCTTGCGCGCTTGCTGAGTCCAATTCCACCTCGTTTGCTGTCCGGGCTGCTCCGTCGTCACGCATGGCGGAGCTGCTTCAGGCAATTGATCAAGTCGCCGGTCGAACCATCGCGGCGCGTACGCGCCCCGGTCGTTCCGGTTTCCGGCAGAATAGCGCCGGCAATCAGCTTGCCAAGCTCCACGCCCCGTTGGTCGAATCTGTTTATGCCCCAGATAGTCAGCTCCCTGGGTGAAAATCTCCTGCTCATGCACGGCAATCAGGGAGCCCAATCGATGGGGTGTCAACGTCTTATAAAGATGGAGGTCGTCGACGGGTTCCCGGGAAAGCTGCGATGCGCCGCCGGCAGGTCGGTTCCCTCGTCCCCGAGGCCGGCGCGGCGGTGTCCGCCAGGAAGCTTGCCACCAACTTGTCATCATGCTGGGGACAGGCGGCGTGGCTCTCGGGCGCCATTTCAGCCGCGATGCCGAGCCTCTCACGGGGTCCGGCATAAGGCCTTGAGGCCTATGCGACCTCTTCGGCGGTCAGTGCCTGCCGAGCCAGGCTGGCGACGGTGTGGACATGGTCGAGGCTTGCTTGATAGGCCGCCGCGGCGTCCCGTCGCTGGATGGCATCGAGGATACGGCGCATCTCCTGGATCGCGATCTTGTCGCGGCCGGGGGTCGAGATCGTCATGGCGCGCAGATGGTTGATCCTGGCGTTCAGCGATTGCACGATGTCCCAGGCGACCCACTTGCCGGCGCAGGCGAACAGGATCTCGTAGAACTCGGTGGTCATCTTGAGGACATCGTGCGCGCTGTGCTGGGCAAAGGCGCGCTCGATGCGATCGATGGCCGCGCCAAGCCGCTTCACATCCGCGGGCGTGGCGCGGGCCGCGCAGGCGCGCGCCGCTTCCGCCTCAAGCAAGGCGCGGATCTCGTAGATCTGCGCCGCCTTGCTGGGATCGGGGCGGGCGACAGCCGGGCCCTGATGCGGGATGGATTCGACCAGCCCCTCGGTTTCCAGATGACGCAGCACCTCGCGCACCACCGTGCGGCTGACCCCAAGGCGCTCGCACAGGGTGCGCTCCACCAGCCGCTCACCGGGGCGCAGGCGGAAATCGAGGATGGCATCGCGCATCTTCTCGAGCGTCAGTTCTCGCAAGGTCTTGGTGTTGCGGTCGACCCGTAGCTCATCGTGGCTCATGCCCTCACCCTCGATCCGGCCGTGGTGCCAGAAATGAAGCATCGACTCCCGTTACCGCAAGGTCTTATTGACATCCTATCATATGGTATACCATAATACCATCCTACGAACCGCTGCGGCAGGGAGCCCGGAATGAGCGTAAGGGTCCGGAAACTCGTTACCTATTCCGAAGAGATCCGGATCGAAGGTGGCCGCGCTGCGGCCAAGCCGCTGCAACTCTTCGGCGCCGCGGCGATCGTCCCCAACCCCTGGGCGGGGCGCGGTTACGTCGAGGACCTGAAACCGGAAATCCATGAGATCGCGCCGGTTCTGGGGCAGATCCTCACCGCCCGCGTCCTGGAGATGGCGGGTTCCGGCGAGGCGGTCGAAGCCTATGGCAAGGCCGCGGTCGTCGGCACGGCGGGAGAGCTTGAGCACGCCTCGGCACTTATCCATACCCTCCGGTTCGGCAACCTCTATCGCAAGGCGGTCGGCGCGAAGAGCTATCTCAGCTTCACCAACACGCGCGGCGGGCCCGATTGCCCGATCGTCATCCCGCTGATGCACAAGCAGGACGAGGGCATGCGCTCGCACTATCTGACCGTGCAATTCTCGATCCTCGATGCCCCGGCGCCGGACGAGATCGTGGTCGCGCTCGGCGCCTCGATCGGCGGGCGGCCACATCACCGCATCGGCGATCGCTATCAGGACCTGAAGGAGCTGGGCGGCAATGCCGTCTGACACGTTCCGCATCGCGCATATCCTGCGCGGAGCCAACGGCACGACCTCGGGCATCCGCGCCGGCCGGGGCGAGGCCGTCATCCTGGTGCATGGCGTCGGCATGGCGGCCGAAATCTGGTCGCCGCAGATCGAGGCATTGTCCCGCGAATACGATATCATCGCCTATGACGTGCTGGGGCACGGCGGTTCCACTTTGCCGCCCGCCGATGCGCGCCTGTCGGACTACGCCGACCAGCTTCTGGCGGTGATGGACGGGCTTGGCATCGCTGGGGCCCATATCGTTGGCCATTCGATGGGCGCGCTGGTGGCGCTGGAGTTTGCTCTGCTGCATCCGGATCGCGTGCGCAGCGTCGCTGCGCTCAATGCGGTCTATGGCAGGTCGCCGGAGCAGCGCGCGGCGGTGCAGAGCCGGGCCGCCGCCCTCGAGACCGGCGATGCGCGCGGCGCGGCGGAAGCGACGATCGCGCGCTGGTTCGGCGATCCAATCTCCGACCGGCTGGCCGCCGCCGCGGACAAGACGCGGCGCCTCCTCCAGTTGGTCGACAGGGCCGGCTATGCGCGGACCTACGGCGTGTTCGCCAGCGCCGACGATGCGCATCGCGGCCGGCTGCAGAGTCTGCAGGCGCCGGCCTTGTTCATGACTGGCGAGGGCGATCCCAACTCGACGCCCGCCATGTCGCGCGCGATGGCGGAATCGGCGCCCGACGCGCGCTGCGAGATCGTGGCCGGCGAGCGGCACATGATGGCGCTGACCGCGCCGGACGAGATCAATCGGCGGCTGATGGCCTTCCTCGCTGGCAGCGCGGAAAGGCCGATCGATCCGAAATCCCTGCGCCGCGCCCTCGGCGCCTTTGCGACCGGCGTGACGGTGGTCTCGACCGTGCAAGGCGACGGAACGCCGCGCGGCTTCACCGCGAACTCCTTCACCTCGGTCTCGCTCGATCCGCCGCTGGTTCTGGTCTGCATCGCAAAGACGGCTTCGGGCTTTGACATTTTCTCCGCCGCCGCGCGCTTTTCCATCAGCGTGCTGGCGATGGATCAGCGCGAGATATCCGGCCTGTTCGCCTCCAAGGCCGCGGACAAGTTCGAACGTGCTGCCTGGCGCCGCTCCGCCGGCGGCAATCCGATCATCGAAGGGGCCGCCGCCTGGTTCGATTGCCGGACCCACAGCGTGGTCGATGCCGGCGACCATGCCGTGCTGATCGGCCGGGTGCTGGACTTCGGCGACACGTCGAACAATCCGCTCGGCTATTGCCGCGGCGCCTATGTCACCTTCGGCTTGTCACAGGCGGCCTTGTCCGCGACCGGATCGCGCACCCGCGTCGGTGTCGTCCTGGAAAACGAGGACGGCATCCTGTTCATTGTCGGCTCCGACGGCCGGGTCGATCTTCCGGAAGGAATCAGCCTGGAGCCGGACAGCGATCCGGCCAGCCTCAACGGCATGCTGCGGCGGCTGGGCATCTCCGCGCAGCTCGGCTTTCTGTTCGCGGTGTTCGAGGATCCGCGCAATGGCACTGGCGCGGTCAGCGTCTATTATCGCGGCCTGCTGAAGGCGCCGCCGCCGGCGGGACAGG
>DASYRS010000105.1:0-8075 GCA_036004205.1 Dongiaceae bacterium | reverse complement strand
GTGCAGTTGCCCTATGCCCTGCGCGATCCGTTCCGGGATTCGCACTTCACCAGCCCGGAGTATCTGGCGAAGTGGCCTGACGCGAAGGACTACCTGGCGGCGCTGGGCGAAGGCGCCAAGACCGGACTGCTCGATCTGTCCCTGCTGCAGACCGACAAGTATGAGGAGGTCCTGCGCCAGGCGATCAGCAAGCTGTGGGCGGGCGAAGACCCGAAGGCGATCCTGGATGCCGCGGCCGGCGAATGGGACACGATCACCGAGAAGATCGGAGTCGACAAGCAGAAGGCCGTGTATCAGGGTTGGGCATCGAAGTCCGGCGCCTATCCGCAATAGGCCAGGGACCGTCGCTTAACATCCCGCGGACCCGCCTCGCTCCGGCTTCGTCCGGAGCGGGGCGGGCGCAGGGATGATCGCGAACTTCAGGGGTACGGCGTTACGCATGAGCGAGAGCACGGCGTCAGCGATGATTGGTGCGAGCGGCGTTGCCACGCCCGCCGGGGTCGCGCCCGACCGCTTCTTCAAATACTGGCTGATCGTGCCGGCCATTTTCCTGCTGCTGCTGGTCGGACTGTTTCCGCTGATCTATTCGCTGGTGGTCAGCTTCCAGGGCCTGACCATGCTGGAGCAGGATTATTCCTTCGCCGGCCTCGCCAACTACATCGCCTTGTTCAAGGATGGGCGGCTGTGGGGGGCGCTGCTCCACACAATCCTCATCACCATCATCGCCTTGCCGCTGGAGCTGGTGCTCGGGCTCTTGATGGCGCAGCTTTTCCTGGAGCGGCTGCCGGGCCGGCAGTTTTTCGTCTCGCTGCTGGTCCTGCCCACGATCATCTCGCCGATCGTCGCCGGCGCCACTTGGCGCCTGCTGTTCGACAATCGCTACGGACCGATCAACCAGATCATCGGCTGGTTCGCCGGCGAGCCGAAGACGCTGCTGTGGACCATCAACCCGCACCTGGTCTATCCGGCGATCCTGCTGTGCGAGATCTGGCAGTGGACGCCGTTCATGTTCCTGATCCTGCTGGCGGCGCTGTCCAACGTCGACAAGTCGCTGACCGAGGCGGCGGAGATCGACGGCGCGGGCTATTGGCGGACGTTTTTCAAGATCGTGCTGCCCGCGATCTGGCCGGTGATGGCGATCGCCATCCTGATCCGCGGCCTCGATCTGGTGCGCATCTTCGACATCATCTGGGCGCTGACGGCGGGCGGGCCGGGAACGATGACCGAGACCGCCTCGATCTATGCCTATGTCCAGGGCTTCCAGCAGTTCGAGACCAGCTATACCGCCGCGATGGCGTTCCTGATCATCGCACTGCTGACCGCGCTGGTGACCTGGGCCATCCGCCGCATGGGGCTGGCGAAATGAAGGCGGTTGTTCCAGCCACGTTCGCCCACAATCCCCTCCCCCGATACGGGGGAGGGCTAGGGCGGGGGAAGCCGCGCCTAGCTAGACAGGGCCTTCGCTCGCTTCCCCCGCCCCAACCCTCCCCCATCCTGGGGGAGGGGGAAGTGTGCTTCGGCCCGTGGCGTGTCGCATGAACGAACACATGCCCTTCCTGCGCCGCCCCGGCACGGTGCTCACAGCGCGCTATGCGATAGCGATCATCCTCACCATCTTCTTCGTATTCCCGGTCTATTGGCTGTTCATCATCTCCTTCAAGACGCCGGACGAGATCTTCGCTTTCCCGCCGGCCTGGTATCCGAAGAGCATCCAGTTCGCGAATTACGGCGTGCTGTTCAAGGACGGCGATGCGGAGACGGTGTGGAACAGCCTGGTGCTGGCGGGCGTCAGCACCGTGATCGCCATGGTGCTCGGCACCATGTGCGCCTACAGCCTGGTGCGGTTCAAGACCGGCGGGGAGACTCTGGCGGTCTGGATCATCTCGCAGCGCATGATGCCGCCGATCGCCATCGCGTTCCCGATCTTCCTGCTCTACGTGTTCTTCGGATGGGTCGATTCCTATCACGGCCTCATCATCCTCTATACCGCCTTCAGCCTGCCTTACGTGATCTGGATGATGCGCGGCTATATCGAGGACCTGCCGCTGGAGCTGGAGGAAAGCGCGCTGGTCGACGGCTGCACGCGCTGGGAAGTGCTGTGGAAAGTGGTGTTCCCGATGGTGCGCTCCGGCCTGTTCGCCACGGCGGTCTTCACCTTCGTGTTCGCCTGGAACGACTTCCTGTTCGCGCTGGTGCTGACGCGCACGGAGGTCATCACCTATACGGTGCAGGTGACGCACTATTTCGGCGGCCAGTCGAATTTCTGGGCCAAGATCGCCGCCATGTCAGTGCTGGGCACCATCCCGGTGTTCTTCGCGGTCGCGACGCTGCAGCGCTATCTGGTGCGCGGCATCTCGATGGGCGCGGTCAAAGGATAAAGGCAGGGCAGATGGCCGATCTCAAGATCACGGGTCTCCACAAGAACTACGGCGGCGTGCAGGCCGTGCGCGGCATCGACCTGGAGGTGGCATCGGGCGAGTTCACCGTGCTGGTCGGGCCGTCAGGCTGCGGCAAGTCCACGCTGCTGCGCACCATCGCTGGCCTGGAGACGCCGGATGGCGGCACGCTCGAGATCGCCGGCAAGGTCGTGAACTATGTCCGCCCGCGCGACCGCGACATCGCCATGGTGTTCCAGAATTACGCGCTCTATCCCTACATGAACGTGTTCGAGAACATCGCCTTCGGCCTGCGCGCGCGCAAGACGCCGCAGGCGGAGGTCGAAAGCCGCGTGCGCCGCGCGGCGGACATGCTCGGCATCACGCCATTGCTGGAACGACTGCCGCGCCAGCTTTCCGGCGGGCAGCGCCAGCGTGTCGCGATCGGCCGCGCCATCGTGCGCAATGCACGGCTGTTCCTGTTCGACGAACCGTTGAGCAATCTCGATGCCCAGCTGCGCGACGAGATGAGAAGCGAGATCAAGCGCCTGCATCAGGAACTGGGCACCACCATGATCTACGTGACCCACGACCAGATCGAGGCGATGACGCTGGCCGACCGCATCGTGCTGCTGCGCGAGGGGATGATCGAGCAGGCCGGTACGCCGCTCGATCTCTACGAGCGGCCGGCGACCCGCTTCGTCGCGGGGTTCCTGGGCTCGCCGCAGATGAATTTCATTCCGGCGCAGCTGGCGCAATCCGGCGGCGGCTGGGCGGTCAAATTCGGCGACGGCATCAGCCTCTCTTTGCCGGCGCGGCAGCGCGATGGGCTTGCCGAAGGGCGCGCTGTCGTCCTTGGCCTCCGCCCCCAGCACGTGACGCGCGCCAACGGCAGCGACCGGCCGGGCCATCAGCGCCTGGGCGCGACGGTGGAGCTGGTGCAGCCGACGGGATCGCGCGCCTATATCACCTTTCCGCTCGGCGGCATTCCGGCCGTGGCGGAGCTGGACTCGCACGACGTGCAGCGGCCGGGCGAGCGGATCGACCTCGACCTCGACATGAACCGCGCGGTCCTGATCGATCCGGAAAGCAACCGCGTGATTTGAAGGCAGGGGGAGACGAGGATGCCAGCGAAGCAACCGAAACGCGCCATCAAGCTGTTCGGTACCGATGTGCCGGAGCCGAAGGTCAGGACCTTGCACGCCGGCACGCTCACCGCCGTGCTGGACAACGGCGCGCTGCGCTACATCAAGCTGGGCGAGACCGAAGTGCTGCGCGCCATCGCCTTCCTGGTGCGCGACGAGAACTGGGGCACCTTCACCCCGGAGATCAGCAACCTCAAGGTCAGGCAGGGCAAGAACGATTTCCGCGTCACGTACGATGCGCGCTGCAAGGACGCCAAGCGCTCCCTCCGCTACCAGGCGGAGATTTCCTGCGGCGCCGACGGTGCGCTGACCTTCGCCGCCAAGGCGCTGCCGGAAACCGACTTCCTGACCAACCGCACCGGCTTCATCGTGCTCCACCCGCTGACTGGCGTTGCCGGTTTTCCGGTGGACGTCGAACATGTCGACAAGCGCAAGGTGAAGGACAAGTTCCCGGCCACCATCAATCCGGTCCAGCCCTTCTATGGCATCCGCTCACTGCGGCACAAGGTGACGTCCGGCATCTTCGCGACCTGCCGGATGGAAGGCGACACGTTCGAGATGGAGGATCACCGCAACTGGACCGATGCCTCCTTCAAGACCTATGTGCGGCCGCTGGCGCAGCCCTGGCCCTATACGCTGCCCAAAGGCGTGGAGATCAAGCAGTCGGTCAGCCTGACTTTCTCCGGCAAGCTGCCGCGCCCGAAGGCCGTGGGCCGTGCCAAGCCGATTGAGATCGCGCTCGGCAAGGCGGGTGCCGCGCTGCCTGCCATCGGAATCGGCGTGCCCGAGGGCGAGGCGGATGCGGCCTTCGCCAATGCCGCTCTGATCGCGCAGGCGGTCCCGCGTCACCTGGTGTGCGAGGCTGACGGGCGCAAAGGCGGTCTCACCGGCACTCTCGGCGTCTATCAGCGCCTCGGCAAGGCGACCAATGCCGATGTGATCCTGGAGGTCATTCTGCCTGGCGCGCAGGCGCCGGCGACGGAATTCGCGCCGATCGCGGATGCGGTGAAGAGGGCCGGCCTCGTTCCGGCCGCCATTTCGGTTTCGCCCGCGATGGATCTGCGCGGTGTCCTGCCAGGCAGCAAGGGGCCGCCTGGCCCAACCTTGGCGGAGATCTACCGGGCCGCGCGCGCCGCGTTTCCCGGCGTTCGGCTGGGCGGCGGCACGTTCGCCTTTTTCACCGAGCTCAACCGCAAGCGGCCGCCGACCGAGCATCTGGACTACGTGACGCACACCACCTGCCCGATCGTGCATGCCGCCGACGATGTCTCGGTGATGGAGACGCTGGAGGCGCTGCCCTATGTCACGCAATCGGCCAAGGCCTTCATCGGCGGCAAGGCCTATTGCGTCGGCCCCAGCTCCATTCCCGCGCGCCTCAATCCCTACGGCGCATCGACCGCCTCGAACCCCGGCAACGGCCGGGTCTGCCTCAGCGACATGGACCCGCGCCAACGCGGCCTCTACGGCGCGGCCTGGACGCTGGGCTACGTCGCGGCGCTGGCGCCCGGCGGCCTTGCCGCGATCACGCTCGGTGCCGCGACGGGGCCAGCGGGCATGATCTATCGCCGCACCAACTATGCGCAGCCCTATTTCGATGCGGTCGACGGTGCCATCGTCTATCCGCTCTATCACGTCATCGCCGGCCTCACCGCCGCCAGCGGCGGCAAGCTGGTCGCGGCCAGGTCCGCGGCGCCCGGCAGGATCGCGGCGCTGGCTTATCGCGCCAAGTCGGGCCCGGTCCTGTGGCTCGCGAACCTGACGGGCGAGACCCAGGCGGCGAAGGTCTCCGGCTTCAGCGGCGCCGCGCTGCTGCATGCGATCGACGAGGGCAGCTTCGTCGCCGCGACCAGGGATACGGGCTATCTCGGCAAGGGCGGGAAGGCTTTGAAGAAGGTCGGCACGGTGGAGCTGGCGCCTTACGCCGTCGCGCGGATCGCCGCGTCCTGATGGCGGCAGCGCCCGCCTTGCTGCTTGGCTGCATCGCCGACGATTTCACGGGCGCCACCGATCTTGCCAACACGCTGGTGCGCAACGGCATGCGTACCATCCAGGTGATCGGCGTGCCGGACGGCCTGCAGGTGCCGGCGGAGACGGAGGCGATCGTCGTCGCGCTGAAGTCGCGCACGATTCCGGCGGCGGAAGCCGTGGCACAGTCGGTCGCGTCCTGCCGCTGGCTGCGACAGGCCGGCGCGCGGCAGATCTATTTCAAATATTGCTCGACCTTCGATTCGACCGACGAGGGGAATATCGGCCCGGTCGCGGACGCCCTGCGCGCCGAGCTGGGTACGGACTTCGCGACCGTCTGCCCGGCCTTTCCGGAAACCGGACGCACCATCTATCTCGGTCATCTGTTCGTCGGCGGCGATCTCCTGTCGGATTCCGCGATGCGCAATCACCCGCTGACTCCGATGAATGATGCCAATCTCGTACGCGTTCTCGGGCGCCAGACCAAGGCTCAGGTCGGCCTCGTTCCCTATCTCACGGTGACCCAAGGGCCGGACGCGATCCGCGCGGCGTTCGAAAAGCTACGCGGCAAGGGAATCTCCTACGCGGTCATCGATGCCATCGAGGACGAAGATTTGCGGCGTCTCGGTCCGGCCTGCGCCGATCTCGTGCTGGCAACGGGCGGGTCGGGCGCCGCGATGGGCTTGCCGGGCAACTTCCGCCGCGCCGGAATGCTGGCGATCCGCGCCGGCGCCGAGGATTTGCCCAGCGTCGGCGGCGCGGCCGCGGTGCTGTCCGGCTCCTGCTCGCCAGCCACCCTGGCGCAGGTCGAGCGCATGCGCGCCAAGCATCCGTCATTGATGCTGGACCCGCTGGCCTTGGCGGAGCGCGGAGAGGCCGCGATCTCCGACGCCTTGGCTTGGGCCGTCGCGAGCCTGGAGGCGGGGCCGATCCTGATCTATGCCAGCGCGCCGCCGGATGCCGTCCGCGCCGCTCAGGCCAAGCTGGGCCGCGAGCGCGCCGGCACATTGGTGGAACATGCCCTGGCCGCATTGGCGCGCGGCCTTGTGAAGGCTGGCGTGCGGCGCCTGGTCGTGGCAGGCGGCGAAAGCTCCGGGGCGGTGGTGCAGGCGCTGGACGTGCGCGCGCTGCGCATCGGGCCGCAGATCGATCCCGGCATCCCGGCGACCCTCTCGCTGGGCGAGCCCAGGCTTGCGCTCGCGCTCAAATCGGGGAATTTTGGCGCCGCGGATTTCTTCCTGAAGGCGATCGAGAGACTGCGATGAGTGATGCACGGGACCAGCTGGTTGCGTTCGGCCGCTCGATGTTCGAGCGGCGCCTGACCTTCGGCAGCTCCGGCAACATCAGCGTCAAGACCGAAGGCGGCTGGCTGATGTCGCCGACCAACGTCTCGCTCGGTGCGCTCGATCCGGCGAAACTTTCGATGCTAGATTCATCGGGCAAGCACGTCTCCGGCGATGCGCCGACCAAGGAAAGCTTCCTGCATCTCGCGATGTACCGCGAGCGCACCGGCGCCGGCGCCGTGGTGCATCTGCACTCCACGCATTCGGTCGCGGTGTCCTGCCTCGACGGCATCGATCCGGACGACGTGCTGCCGCCCATCACCGCCTATTACGTGATGCGCGTCGGCAAGCTGCCGCTCATTCCCTATTTCGCGCCCGGCGATCCGACCCTGGGCGAGGCGGTGGGCAAGCTGGCGGCGAAACATTCGGCCGTGCTGCTGGCCAATCACGGCCCGGTCGTTGCCGGCTCGTCGCTCAGCGCGGCGGTCAATGCGATCGAGGAGCTGGAGGAGACGGCGCGGCTCTACCTGCTGCTGCACGGGCGGCCGACGCGCTATTTGACGCCGGAGCAGGTGGCGGATTTAAGGAAGCGGTTTCCAAATCCGTAGCAACCCCCGCCCCAACCTGGGGGCGGGCTAGAGTGGGAGAAGCGAGCGAAGATTCCCTCACACCGAAACGCGGCTTCCCCCTTCCTACCCTCCCCCAGGTTGGGGGAGGAGTGTTCAGTGCGTGTTCTGCATATACGCTTGCTGTGCCATGACGAGGGGTGAGCGCTCAGAGAAAGTCCTCGATATACGCCCGCACGATCGAATCCAGATCCGGATCCTTCGGCAGGCCCAAACTGAGCGCCCGCTCGAAGGTGGTGCCGATCGGCCAGCCGGCGACGATGCGCTCGATCACCGGATCCTTCTCCACCCGGATGTCGCCGAGATGCCGGTTGCCGGCGACGCGCTTCAGGGCCGCGATCATCTCGGCCACCGTCACGTCGAGCGAGGGCAGGCTGACCGCGCGGTCCTCGCCGAACTTCGCGCCGTCCGCTTCGTGCAGCTTGACGAACCCCTCGACGATGGTGCGATAGCCGGCAAGCGGCATCACCGCGTCGGTGCCGACCGGCAGCACGCATTCCACGCCGTTCAGCGGCTCGCGGAACACCCCGCTGGCGAAGCTGGAGGCCGCCTTGTTCGGCTTGCCCGGCCGGATGATGACGGTCGGCAGCCGCGCCGAGCGGCCGTCGATGAATCCCTTGCGGGTATAATCGTTGACCAGCAATTCGCCGATCGCCTTGGTCATGCCGTAGGTGGTCTGCG
>DASYRS010000104.1:0-21154 GCA_036004205.1 Dongiaceae bacterium | reverse complement strand
ATTGGCGACATGCTCGACCACTTCCATCGCCAGCACGATGTCGAAGCTCTCGCCCCGCTCCACCATGTCCTCCGCCGCGCATTGCAGATAGGTGATCTTGAGCCCGCTCGATTCCGCGTGGGCGCGCGCGATGCCGATATTGCGCGGCGAGGGATCGACGCCGGTCACCTCGGCGCCCAGGCGGCGCATCGGCTCGGTCAGCAGGCCGCCGCCGCTTCCGATCTCGCACAAGGTGAGGCCGTCGAGCGGCGCATCGCCGCCGGCGGTGCGGCCGAAATGACGCGCGGCGGTGTCGCGGATGAAACCGATGCGCGTCGGGTTCAACTGGTGCAGCGGCTTGAAGTCGCCATGGAGATCCCACCAGGCTTCCGCCATGGCGTTGAACTTGGCGATCTCGGTGCTGTCGACGGTGGTGACCATGGGTCCCTCGTGGGGCGCCGGCGAAGCCATCGGGGCGGAGTGCGAAGACATTGATAAAAATGGCCGATTCTGGCGGAAATCCGCCGCTGCAATGGGGTCCCAGCCCTTGCCTCGCTGGGTTCCATTGAGTATGGATAGCCGCCGCCGGCAAGACAATGGTTTCGGGCCGGTATTCCAGCTGCAGTTTAAGGGCTTTCTCCGAACATGAATGCGCCGGCAAAGACCAAGACCCGCGTGGTCATGAAGTTTGGCGGGACTTCGGTCGCCAATATCGAGCGCATTCGCGCCGTGGCGCAGCGCGTCAAACGCGAGGTCGATGACGGGCACGAGGTCGCGGTGGTGGTCTCCGCCATGGCCGGCGCCACCAACCAGATGGTCGCCTGGTGCGCCGAATTGTCGCCGCTCTATGACGCCCGCGAATACGACGTGGTGGTGGCCTCGGGCGAGCAGGTGACCAGCGGCCTGCTGGCGATCGCGCTGCAGACCATCGGCGTCAATGCCCGCTCCTGGCTGGGCTGGCAGATTCCGGTCGAGAGCGACGATGCCCACGGCAAGGCGCGCATCCAGAACATCCGTACCGAAGAGATGATCGCGCGGTTCAAACAAGGTCAGGTCGCGGTGGTCGCGGGCTTCCAAGGCGTCGGGTCGGACAAGCGCGTGACGACCCTGGGCCGCGGCGGGTCTGACACCTCGGCGGTGGCGCTGGCCGCAGCCTTGAAGGCAGACCGGTGCGACATCTTCACCGATGTCGACGGCGTCTACACGACCGATCCCAGGATCGTCGCCAAGGCGCGCAAGCTGAACAAGATCAGCTACGAGGAAATGCTGGAGATGGCCTCGGTCGGGGCCAAGGTGCTGCAGATCCGCTCGGTCGAGATGGCGATGAAGCATCGTGTCAGGCTGCAGGTGCTCTCGAGCTTCGAGGACAAGCCCGGCACGCTGGTGGTGGATGAGGATGAGATCATGGAACAGGAACTGGTAAGCGGCATCGCCTACAGCCGCGACGAAGCGAAGATCACCCTGCTGAAGGTTGCCGACCGGCCGGGCATCGCCGCCTCGATCTTCGGTCCGCTGGCCGAAGCCAACATCAATGTCGACATGATCGTGCAGAACGTGTCGGAAAGCGGCGACACCACCGACATGACCTTCACGGTCTCCAAGGGCGATTTCGAGCGCGCCAAGCAGGTGATCGAAGGCCAGCGCAACCGCGTCCAGTTCGCCGGCCTGATCGCCGATGCCAACGTGGTGAAAGTCTCGGTGATCGGCGTCGGCATGCGATCCCACGCCGGCATCGCGCAGCGCATGTTCCAGGCGCTGGCCGAAAAAGGCATCAATATCCAGGTGATCTCCACCTCGGAGATCAAGATCAGCGTGCTGGTGGCGGAGGAATATACCGAGCTCGCGGTACGCGCCTTGCACACCGCCTACGGCCTCGACGCGGCCTAAGGGGAGAGGGACAACAGGCGACCGATGGACCGTGCGCATTCCGAGGCATTGCTGAACCACCTGTGGCGGCGCGGTACCGAGTTCCTCGGTTGCCGCTATGCCATCATGGGCGGGGCCATGACCTGGGTTTCGGAGCGGCACCTTGTTGCGGCGATTTCCAATGCCGGCGGGTTCGGCGTGATCGCCTCCGGCTCCATGCAGCCGGACATGCTGGCGAACGAGATCGCCGAGACCTACAAGCTGACCAGCCAGCCCTTTGGCGTGAATTTGATCACGCTGCACCCAAAACTTGAGCAGCTGGTCGAGGCCTGCCTCGATGGCAAGGTCAGCCATGTGGTGCTGGCGGGCGGGCTGCCGCCGGCTTCGGCCATCCAGCGCCTGAAGCAGGGCGGGGCGAAGGTCATGTGCTTCGCCCCCGCCGTTTCACTCGCCAAGAAACTGGTGCGCTCCGGCGCCGATGCCATCGTGATCGAAGGGATGGAAGCGGGCGGCCACATCGGCCCGGTCTCCACCAGCGTGCTGGCGCAGGAGATCCTGCCGGTCGTGCGCGACGTGCCGGTGTTCGTGGCGGGCGGCATCGGGCGCGGCAATGCCATGCTGGGCTACCTGGAAATGGGCGCGTCAGGCGTGCAGCTCGGCACGCGCTTTGTCTGCGCGACCGAATCCATCGCGCATCCGAAATTCAAGAAAGCCTTCATCCGCGCCGCGGCGCGCGATGCCATGCCGTCAGTCGCGCTCGACAACCGCTTCCCGGTCATTCCGGTGCGCGCCATCGTCAATGATGGCGTGCGCAAGTTCATGGAGGTCCAGAAGCAGGTGATCGAGAAGTTCGACCGCGGCGAGCTGGACCAGAAGGAAGCGCAGCTCGAGATCGAGCATTTCTGGGCGGGCGCCTTGCGGCGCGCGGTGATCGAGGGCGACATCGAAACCGGCTCGCTGATGGCCGGCCAGAGCGTCGGCATGGTCACCAAGGAGCAATCCACGTCGGAGATCATCCAGGAACTGATCGAAGAGGCGCTCCAAGCCTTGCTGGATCGTCCGAAAGCCATCTCAGGCTAACGATGACCGAGACGCCAGGCCTCAGCGGAGCGCGCATGTTGCTCAAGCGATTGCGCAACGTGATGGCGCGCGGCGGGACGGCGCAGGTCCGGCTCGACCAGACGGTCAAGCTGATCGCGGGCGAGATGGTGGCGGAAGTCTGCTCCATCTATCTGCTGCGCGCCGGCGAGGTGCTGGAGCTGTTCGCGACCGAAGGCCTCAAGAAAGAGGCCGTGCACAAGACCCGCCTGCGCGTGGGTGAAGGCCTGGTCGGCGATGTCGCCAGCCATGCGCGGCCGCTGGCCCTGGCCGACGCGCAGCATCATCCGCAATTCGCCTATCGCCCGGAAACCGGCGAGGAGCTGTTCCAGTCGCTGATGGGCGTGCCGATCCTGCGCGCCGGCCGCGTGATCGGCGTGCTGGTCATCCAAAACCGCACGCGCCGGCAATACAGCGAAGAAGAGATCGAGACCCTCGAGACCGTCGCCATGGTGCTGGCCGAGCTGGTGGCGAGCGGCGAGCTGGTGAGCGCGGAGGAGCTGCGCCCCGGCGACGGGATCGCGGTGCTGCCGCTCAGGCTCGACGGCGTGACCTTGTGCCCGGGCCTCGCGCGTGGGGTCGCGGTGCTGCACCAGGCGACCTTGCAGCTCCAGCAACTGGTGGCGGAAGATCCGGAGCGCGAGGCCGAGCGCCTGGCCGCCGCGCTCATGGAAATGCAGAGCTCGATCGACCAGATGCTGAGTGCCGGCGACATCGCCGGCCACGGCGAGCATTTCGAGGTGCTCGAAACCTACCGCCTGTTCGCGCAGGACCAGGGCTGGCGCAATCGCATGATGGAGGCGGTGCAATCCGGCCTCACCGCGGAAGCGGCGGTGCAAAAGGTGCAGAACGACACCCGCGCCCGCATGCGCGAGGTGACCGACCTTTATCTGCGCGAGCGCCTGGCCGACCTCGACGATCTCGCCAACCGGCTGCTGCGGCACCTGCTTGGCGCCGACATCCCGACCCTGCGGCGGCTGCCGGAGGAGGCGATCGTGGTCGCGCGCACCATGGGCCCGGCCGACCTGCTGGATTACGACCGGCAGCGGCTGAAGGGCCTGGTGCTGGAGGAAGGTTCGCAGAACGCCCATGTCGCGATCGTCGCGCGGGCGCTCGATATCCCGGTATTGGGCCGCTGCCAGGATCTGATGCAGAAGGTCGGCGACGGCGACCCGCTGGTGATCGACGGCGACAACGGCACCCTGTTCATCCGCCCGTCGGACGATCTTCTGCAGACGTTCGCGGAGAGCATGCGCCAGCGCCTGATGAAGCGCGAAGCCTATGAGGCGATCCGCGAGCTGCCCGCCGTCACGCTCGACGGGATCAATGTCGATCTCAACATCAATGCCGGCCTGCTGATGGACGTGCCGCAACTGGCCGCGACCGGGGCGGCGGGCATCGGGCTCTATCGCACCGAGATCCCCTTCATGATCTCGCACGAATATCCCGACGTGGCGCGCCAGACCGAGATCTATCGCAAGGTGCTGGATGGCGCGGGCGATCTGCCCGTCATCTTCCGCACCCTCGATATCGGGTCGGACAAGGTGCTGCCTTATTGGAACCGCGCGCCCGAGGAGAATCCCGCGATGGGCTGGCGCGCCATCCGCATCGCGCTCGACCGGCCGGCCATGCTGCGCCAGCAATTGCGCGCGATGATGAACGCTGCATCGGGCCGCAAGCTGTCGGTCATGTTCCCGATGGTGACGGAGATCGCGGAATACGATTCCTGCCGCCGCCTGCTCGATCTCGAGCTTCAGCGGTTGGCGCGCCGCAACATCCCCTTGCCGAGCGAGCTTCGGGTCGGGGCGATGGTGGAGGTGCCGGCCCTGCTGTGGCAATTGCCGGAGCTGCTGCAGCGGGTCGATTTTCTATCGGTCGGCAGCAACGATCTGCAGCAGTTCTTGTTTGCGGCGGATCGGGATAATCCGGCTGCGGCTGGTCGGTACGACACGCTGGCGCCTGCCATGAGGCGGGCACTGGGAGAGGTGGCGCGTGCCGCGAGCGACGCCGGCAAGCCGTTCGGCCTATGCGGCGAAATGGCAGGCGATCCGCTGGCGGCGATGGCGCTGCTGTGCCTTGGCTATCGTGCCCTGTCGATGGCGCCGCCCCGGGTACTGCCCATGCGGGCGGCCATCCGGAGCCTGGATTTCAATGGGTTAGACGCCTATTGGAAGACCGTTCACCATCTTGATGGACCGGCCCTGAGGAGCGCTTTGCTGGATTATGCGTTGGATCACAAGATACCCCTTTAACGCATTGCGGCCCCCTCTCTCGGGTATATATATAACGACGAGTCACCTGGTACCGGCGGCACGAGGGCAAGAGCGGCATCCGATAAGGATTCCTCAAGTGTTCCGGGCAGATACATGGGCATGATGGACGGCACCACAGAGACCAACCGGGCCGCGGGCGGCGGCTTGGCCGAAATCGGCGTGCTGCTGCGGCGTCGCCGCGAAGAGATCGGCCGGGATCTCGCCGTCATCGCGGCCACCACCCATATCCGGCAAAATTATCTAAAAGCCATCGAGGATGGCCGGCGGAAAGACCTGCCGGGCACCGCTTACATGATCGGCTATATCCGCACCTATGCGGATTACCTCGGCTTCGACGGCAACCGCCTGATCAACGATTACCATGCCGAGCTGGCCGGCCAGCGCAAATGGATCGACAAGCGCGCGGAGCCGGCCGAACCGGCGAGCGCGAGCCTGCCTCAGATCCAGGCCTCGCCGGTGGTCGTGATGGGTACTGTGGTGGTCTTGGCCCTCGCGGCTTATGGCGCCTGGAGCATCTTTTCGCGCGGCGAGGGCGACACGGACTCTGCCGTCGTCCACACCCCGAGCGAGGAAGCGGCGCCGTCCGAGCCGCCGGTCAGCGGGCAGACAGACGCAGCCCCCGAGCAACCGGCGGTACCGCCTGCCAGACCGTCGCCATCCAATGCCGAGGCCAGCGCGCCCGCCGAGCCGGCGGCGCCGGCCCGTGAGACCGCCTCCGCCACCGAGGACCAGGTCCCGCCCGAGGCCGACGTCGCCAGCACCGGCGAAGAGGTGATCGAGGAATCTCCGGCCCAGCCCGAAGCCGCCGCCGAGCCCGACGCCAAGGCCGGCAAGATCGTGGTCCGGGCGCGGCTGGAAAGCTGGATCCAGATCACCAACGAAAAGAAGGACGTGGTGTTCTCCCGCGTCCTGCGGGCCGGCGAGACCTATACCGTGCCGGAGGAAAAGGGCCTGATGCTCACCACCGGCAATGCCGGCGGGGTCGAAATCCTGCTCAACGGCAAGAAACTGAAGAGCCTGGGGACGGTCGGGCTGGTCAAGCGCGACATCCCGCTCGATGCCAAGAAGCTCAAGGATGGCAGCGCCTTCAAGGCCACCAAGCCCACCGCCGCCACCAATTGACCCTGGTCAGTGCAGGATTACCGTTCCATTTCAAGCAGTTGAGGTTGGCTTGGGCCGGGGGCTGCAGGCTTGATCTTTTGCCCCTCTCAGCGCATCTTCTGCCCGATGCGGCGCGCTATAGGCGCGCCTGACGAATCGCGCCCTCCAACAGGCCGGGGCGCCGAACAGGAAAGACCGATTGATGAGCGTCCGCCCCTATCGTGATATCAGCCGCCGCAAGTCCCGGCAAATCCGGGTGGGATCGGTGCTGGTGGGCGGTGACGCGCCGATCTCCGTCCAGACCATGACCAACACGCTGACGGCGGATGCGGCCGCGACCATCAAGCAGATCCAGGAGGTCGAGGCGGCGGGCTGCGACATCGTCCGCGTCTCCTGCCCGGACGAGGAATCGACCGCGGCGCTGCCGGAGATCGTGAAAGCGGCCAAGATCCCGATCGTCGCGGACATCCACTTCCACTACAAGCGCGGCATCGAGGCGGCCAAGGCGGGCGCCGCGTGCCTGCGCATCAATCCCGGCAACATCGGCAACGCCCAGCGCGTGCGGGACGTCGTGCAGGCGGCCAAGGATCACGGCTGCTCCATGCGCATCGGCGTCAATGCCGGCTCGCTCGAGCGCGAGCTGCTCGAGCGCTATGGCGAGCCGTGCCCGGAGGCGATGGTCGAATCGGCGCTCAGCCACGCGAAGATTCTCGAGGATCACGATTTCTTCGATTTCAAGATCAGCGTGAAGGCGTCGGACGTGTTCCTGGCGGTCGCGGCCTATCAGGGCCTCGCCGAAGCCTGCGACTACCCGCTCCATATCGGCGTCACCGAAGCCGGCGGCCTCCGGACCGGGACGGTCAAATCCTCGATCGGCCTCGGCATGCTGCTGTGGTCCGGCATCGGCGATACGGTGCGCGTCTCGCTCTCCGCCGATCCGGCCGAGGAGGTGAAGGTCGGCTACGAGATGCTGAAATCGCTGAACCTCCGGCATCGCGGCGTGAACCTCATTTCCTGCCCGTCCTGCGCGCGGCAGAATTTCGACGTGATCAAGACGGTGGAAGCACTGGAGAAGCGCATCTCCCACATCACCACGCCGATGACGGTCAGCATCATCGGCTGCGTGGTGAACGGCCCGGGCGAGGCGCGCGAGACCGACATCGGCTTCACCGGCGGCGGCAACAACACCCACATGGTCTATCTCGCCGGTCAGCAGCATCATCGGCTCAAGGACCAGGATATCGTCGAGCATATGGCGGAGCTGATCGAGAAGAAGGCGGCCGAGATCGAGGCGGAGAAGGCGGCCAATGAGGGGACCGAGAAGCCGGCCGCCAGCAGCGCCGCTTAGGGTCTTTTCGTTCCGGATCGCGACGCGTAACTCTTCCAGGAAGGTTCTTCGGTGTCTCAGCTTCAGCCGGTTCGCGGCACGCACGATCTGTTGCCGGACGAGATGCGCCGCTATCGACGCGTCGTCGACACGGCGCGCGCGGCTGCGGAATGCTTCGGCTATCTCGAGATGGCGACGCCGATCTTCGAGTTCTCCGAGGTCTTCAAGCGGACGCTCGGCGATACCTCCGATATCGTCACCAAGGAGACGTACACCTTTGACGACCGCGGCGGGCGGAGCATCACGCTGCGGCCGGAAGGAACAGCAAGCGTCGCGCGCGCCTTCATTTCAGGCGGCCTCGCACATCAGGTGCCACTGAAGTATTTCTACGGCGGCCCCATGTTCCGTTACGAGGCGCCACAGGCGGGACGGATGCGCCAGTTCCATCAGACCGGTGTCGAGTTGCTGGGCGTTGCCGATCCGCTGGGGGACGTCGAGATCATCGCCGTTGGTGTGGAGTTCCTGCGCCGCATCGGGGTCTGGGACCGCTGCTATCTGGACATCAACTCGCTCGGCGACCGTGAAAGCCGCAACGCCTATCGCGACGTGCTAGTCGCCTACCTCTCCGGCCACAAGGACAAGCTGAGCAAGGAGAGCCTGGAGCGGCTGGACCGCAATCCCATGCGCATCCTCGATTCCAAGGACGAAGGCGACAAGGCGATCGTCGCCAGCGCGCCGGTCTATTCCGATCACCTGAACCAGGCGAGCAAGGACTTCTTCTCGCGCGTGCTGGAAGGTCTGGATGCGATCGGCATCCCGCCCTCGGTCAATCCGCGGCTGGTGCGCGGGCTCGACTACTATTGCCACACCTGCTTCGAGATCATCTCCGACGATCTCGGCGCGCAGGGCACCGTGATGGGCGGCGGCCGCTATGACGGCCTGATCGGCATCATGGGCGGGCCGGAGACGCCGGGCGTCGGCTGGGCCAGCGGCGTCGAGCGCTGCATGATGCTGCTCAAGGAGGAGCCGAAGGCGCGCCGTCCGATCGCCCTGGTGCCGATCGGCGCGGAGGCGGAACGTCACGCGCTGATCCTCGCCAACCGGATTCGCCAAGCCGGGCTGCCGGCGGATCTCGGCTATTCCGGCAACATGGGCAAGCGCATGAAGCGCGCCAACAAGCTGAACGCGCGCGTTGCCGTGATCCTCGGCGAGGACGAACTGGCCAAGAACGTCGCCGCCGTGCGCGACCTCGACAGCGGCGAGCAGCGCGACGTGCCGCTCGATACGTTGATCGAGTCCCTTGCTCACTATCAGTGAAGTCCGCCGGCATGGGGTAGAAGCCGCGACATTCCTGATCGTCGGGGTCAACCACCGGACCGGGCCGCAATTGCTGCGCGAGCGCCTGCAAGGCGATGCGGGGGATGTCCTGCGGTTGCTTGGCCGTTGCCGCGACAGCGGCATCACCCAGGCGATGGCGGTGGCGACCTGCGACCGCTGCGAGGTCTGGTGCGTGACGCCGGATGCCGCGAGCGCGCAATCGAGATTGACGGAACTGCTGGCCGAAGCGGGCGGCATGAGCGAGGCGGAGATCGCGCCGCGGCTGCATGCGCTGACCGACACGGCCGCCTTGCGCTATGCGTTCGCGGTCGCGGCCTCGCTGGAAAGCCAGATCGTGGGCGAGCCGCAGGTCCTGGGCCAGGTGAAGGAGCTGCAGCAGCTCGCCCAGCATGCCGGCATGAGCGGGCCGGAGCTCGACCGCGTCCTCGAAGCCGCCTATCAGGCCGCCAAACGCGTGCGGCACGAAACCGGCATCGCGGGACAGTCGGTCTCGATGGCGGCCTGCGCGGTCAGCGTCTTGAGGCGCATGCACGGCGATGTCAGCGGCCTCGCCGGCCTCCTGATCGGCGATGGCGACATGGCGGAGCTGATCTTCGAGCAGGTTTCCGCCACCGGCATGAAGCGCTGGACCATGGTCCACCCGCAGGAGCGTCGCGCGAAGGCCTGGGCCGAGCGCAACCACACCCATTGGCGGCCGTTCGGCGAGTTGCCGCAGGCGCTGGCGGCGGCCGACCTGGTGGTCAGCGCCCTCGATATCGGCGCGGTGTTCGTGTCGGCGGACATGGTGAAAGTGGCGCTGAAGGCACGCAAGCGGCGGCCGATCTTCCTGATCGATAGCGGCGTGCCGGGCGACATGGATGCCCGCATCGCCGATCTCGACGATGCGTTTCTTTACACGCTCGACGATCTGGAGCGGCTGGCGATGGCCGGGCGCCAGCACCGCGCCAGCGAGGCGGAGGAAGCCTGGCGCATCGTCGATCAATCCGTGGCATCCTTCCGCCGGCAACTGACGGAACAGGAGGCCGCCCCGGTGATCGCCGATCTGCATCGGCATTTCGAGCAGCAGCGCGCCGAGGTGCTGGCGCAGCCCGGCATCGATGCCGGCGAGGCGACCCGGCGCCTGATCAACAAGCTGCTGCATCAGCCCAGCCTGGCGCTGAAGGCGGCGGCTCCGACCAAGGATCTCGAGGCGGCCCTGCGCCGCCTGTTTGGCTTGAACGACAAGGAAGATCGAAAGTGAGCTTGGAACCAAAGCTCGACCGCGTGGTGAAGCGGCACGATGAGCTGGCCGCCCTGCTGGCCAGTCCCGATCAGAAAGACGCGCAGACCTACGCCCGCAATTCGAAGGAATATTCCGACCTGACGCCGCTGGTCGAATCGATCCAGGAATGGAAGCTCGCCAAGCGCGAGCTCGGCGACCTGGAAGCCATGCTGGCCGACCCCAAGACCGAAGCGGAGATGCGCGCGCTGGCCGAGGATGAGGTAAAGGGCCTCAAGGACCGGGTGCCGGAGCTGGAGCACAAGGTGAAGCTCATGCTCCTGCCCAAGGACGAGGCGGACGAGCGCAACGCCATCCTGGAAGTGCGCGCCGGCACCGGCGGCGAGGAGGCCGCCTTGTTCGCCGCCGCCCTGTTCCGCATGTATGCGCGCTACGCCGCGCTCAAGGGCTGGAAGTTCGAGCAGATGGATGTCAGCGAGACCGGCCTTGGCGGCGTGAAGGAAGCGACCGCGACCATCACCGGGCGCAACGTGTTCGCGCGGCTGAAGTTCGAATCGGGCGTACACCGCGTGCAGCGGGTGCCGGAAACCGAAGCGTCGGGCCGCATCCACACCTCCGCCGCCACCGTCGCCGTGATGCCGGAGGCCGAAGAGGTCGACATCCATATCGACGAGAAGGACCTGCGCATCGACGTGTTCCGCTCCAGCGGTCCCGGCGGCCAGTCGGTCAACACCACCGACAGCGCGGTGCGCATCACGCACATCCCAACCGGCGTCGTGGTCCAGCAGCAGGACGAGAAATCGCAGCACAAGAACAAGGCCAAGGCGCTGAAGGTGCTGCGCGCCAGGCTCTATGACGCCGAGCGCTCCAAGCGCGATGCCGAGCGCGCCGCCAACCGCAAGAGCCAGGTCGGGTCCGGCGACCGGTCGGAACGCATCCGCACCTACAATTTCCCGCAGGGCCGCTGCACCGACCACCGCATCAATCTGACGCTCTACAAGCTCGACAAGGTGATGGAGGGCGCCGCGCTCGACGAAGTGATCGACGCCCTGATCTCGCACGATCAGGCCGAGCGGCTGGCGGAAGTGGAGTGACGATCGGCGATCTTCTGAGAGAGGCCGCCGCGCGCCTGGCGGAGGCCGGCATCGACGGCGCTTCTCGCGATGCGCGGCTGCTGCTGCAGGCGGCGGCCGATATTCCGGTCGCGACCCAGATCGCATTTCCGGAGCGCGCTGTGGAGGCGGCGGCGCAGACCCGCTTCCGCGTGCTGGTCGCGCGCCGGGCCGAGCGCGAGCCGATGGCGCATATCCTCGGACGGCGGGAATTCTGGTCGCTCACCTTCAAGGTGACGGCCGATACGCTCGACCCGCGCCCGGATTCGGAGACTCTGGTGGAGGCCGTGCTGGCCGAAACCCCGGACCGCGCCGCACCGCTGCGGCTGGTGGATTTCGGAACCGGCACGGGGTGCCTGTTGCTCGCCTTGTTGCACGAACTCCCCAACGCCACGGGTCTCGGCATCGATGCGTCGGCCGCCGCCCTCGCCGTTGCCCAGGAGAACACGGATGCACTTGGGCTCGGGGCGCGCGCATCTTTTCGGCAGGGCGACTGGGACGACGGGATCTCGCCCGCGTTCGACGTCCTGCTTTCCAATCCGCCTTATATCCCGAGCCGCGACATCGCAGCCCTCCAGCCGGAGGTCGCGTCGTTCGAGCCCCGCCTGGCGCTGGATGGCGGAGCGGACGGTCTCGATGCCTATCGCCGACTCGGCCCGGCGGCCACCCGGCTGCTGGCGGGGGGCGGCCTCGCGGCGTTCGAGGTTGGCCTGGGGCAGGCCGATTCGGTCGTTGCCATCGGCCAATCGGCCAAGTTGCGGCATATTGCAACAGGCCGCGATCTCGGCTCGGTGCCGCGCTGCGTGCTGTTCCGGAAACCATAGACAAGTCAAGACGTTGACCCTGTTGCATGGCTGCAACCCAGGGGTGTCAAAAAAGCTATTGGAAAGCCGCCCTGAACCGATTAGGGTCAGCGCCGGCAGTCGGGGCTGACCATGGGCCGAGCCCGGGGGAAAGCCGGCCATCGCAAAGCGAAGCCAGCCCCAAAACAGCGCCTCCGCACATAGACTGCGTCCAGCGCCAGAGAAGCGGCAACCGCCGTTTCGAGATATTGCAAAGACGCACAAGGACGCCGACATGCGGCTCGATCTGCCATCTCGATCACAGTCGATGACGAAATGACGCTCACATGAAACAGAACAACAATAACCGACGCGCTCGTGGCCGTGGCCCGCGTAAGCCCCATGGGATGGGCGGTGGCGGCCACAACAAGGGTCAAGGATACGACGGCGGTGGGCAGGAGCTGCGGGTTCGCGGCAACGCCTACCAGGTGCTGGAGAAATACCTGCAGCTCGCGCGCGACGCGGGTTCCGCCGGCGACCGGGTCGCTGCCGAGAATTTCCTGCAGCATGCCGACCATTACTATCGCGTGCTGAGCGCGATGAATGACGGCCAGCGACCGCGGATGGGCGGGCGCGAACTCTCCGTCGCCGACGTCAATGTGCAGAACGTGAGCCAGGGCCTGTCCGCTGCGCTCTATTCCTCCGGCGGGCCCAATCCGCAAGGGGACATGCAGGGCGATGGCATGCCGGGCCAGAATCCCGGCAACCAGGGCGGCCCCAGTCACGGCCAGAGTCACGCCCAGAGTCACGGTGGGCAAGGCCAGGGCGGCCAGACCCACAGCGGCGGCCAGGGCGAACGTCAGGGCGAACGCCAGGGCGGGCATCAGGGTGGCCACCGGCAAGGCGGCCATCAGCAAGCCGGCCATCAGCAGGGCAATCGCGCGCAAGGCGATGGCCAGGGCCAGAACCCGCAAGGCGCCGTCGGCGGCAATGTCGCCCCGACCAACGGCCACGGAACCACTTACGACAACTACGCCGATCGCAATCCGCAGCAGGCTTCCTACGTGCCACCGGCCGAACCTGCCCGCGCGCCGGCGCCGCCGGTCAGCGAGGACCAGCCGGACTATCCCGAGGAATTGCTGGCCACAACCGCGGCTCCGCCCGCGGCGGAAGCCGCGCCCGACGATGCGGAGGACGGCGTGCAGCGGACATTGCGGACGCCACGTCCGCGCCAGCGGGGGCCGCGCCGCGGACCGCGGCAGGGCGATGGTCGCCAGGAAGGCCGCCAGGGCGAGCCTCAAGGCCCAGGGCCGGCTGAACCGACCGAATAACCGAACCCCAGGCGGGCTATCGATGGAACTGCCCCGGGCCCCGGCCCGGCGCATCTGACGCCCCTTGTTTATAAATTAGGCATTCCCATATCGTTCTCAGGGGCAAGCTTTCGAGCTTTCCTGGGTAGCATCCAAGAGTGCGTGCTGACGAGATCGGGCGCGCTCGAGCGAGGGCGATTATGGATTTGGAAAAGTTCACCGAACGGTCGCGCGGATTCCTGCAGGCTGCGCAGACGCTGGCCTTGCGGTCCGGCCACCAGCGGCTCACTCCCGAGCATCTTCTGAAAGTCTTGTTGGACGACAAGGACGGCCTTGCCGCCGGCCTGCTGCGCAATTCCGGCGCCGATCCGGCGCGCGCTCTGGCCGCCACGGAAAAAGCGCTCGACAAGCAGCCGAAGGTCGAAGGCTCCGGCGCGGGCCAGGTCTACATGGCGCCCGAACTGGCGCGCGTGCTGGACCAGGCGGAGAAGCTGGCGGAAAAGGCCGGCGACGGCTTCGTCACCGCCGAGCGCCTGCTGCTCGCGCTTGCCCTGACGAGTGACGGCTCGACCGGGCGCATCCTCAAGGATGTCGGCGCGACCGCACAGGGCCTGAACGCCGCGATCAACGAGGTGCGCAAGGGCCGCACCGCGCAAAGCGCCAGCGCCGAGGACAGCTACGACGCGCTGAAGAAATATGCCCGCGACCTGACCGCGCAGGCGCGCGCCGGAAAGCTCGATCCCGTGATCGGGCGCGACGAGGAAATCCGCCGCACCATCCAGGTGCTGGCGCGCCGCACCAAGAACAATCCCGTGCTGATCGGCGAGCCCGGCGTCGGCAAGACCGCGATCGTCGAAGGGCTGGCCCTGCGCATCGCCAATGGCGACGTGCCCGAAGGATTGAAGCACAAATCGCTGATGTCGCTGGATCTCGGCGCCCTCATCGCCGGCGCGAAATATCGCGGCGAGTTCGAGGAGCGGTTGAAGGCCGTGCTGCAGGAGATCTCCGCCGCCGAAGGCGACATCATCCTCTTCATCGACGAGCTGCATACCCTGGTCGGCGCCGGCAAGGCGGAGGGCGCGATGGACGCCTCCAACATGCTGAAGCCGGCCTTGGCGCGCGGCGAGCTGCACTGCGTCGGCGCCACCACGCTCGACGAATACCGCAAGCACATCGAGAAGGACGCGGCGCTGGCCCGGCGCTTCCAGCCGGTGTTCGTGAGCGAGCCGAACGTGGCCGACACGATCTCCATCCTGCGCGGCCTCAAGGAGAAATACGAGCTGCATCACGGCGTGCGCATCACCGATGGCGCGATCGTGGCGGCGGCGACGCTCTCCAACCGCTACATCACCGACCGATTCCTGCCCGACAAGGCAATCGACCTGGTGGACGAGGCGGCCAGCCGCCTTCGCATGGAAGTGGATTCCAAGCCCGAGGAGATCGACGAGATCGACCGCCGCCTGGTCCAGCTCAAGATCGAGCGCGAGGCGCTGAAGAAGGAAACCGACGAAGCGTCCAAGGACCGGCTGAAGACCCTGGTCGATGAGATCGAGGAGTTGGAGGACCAGTCGCGCCGCCTGACCGAAGAGTGGCAGTCGGAAAAGCGCACGCTGCAGGACGCGCAGAAGCTGAAGGAGCAGATCGACCAGGCGAAGCTGGAAACCGAACAGGCCCAGCGCCGCGGCGATTTCGGGCGCGCCGGCGAGCTGACCTATTCCGTGATCCCCGGTCTCGAGAAGAAGCTGAAGGCGGCGGAAGAGGCCCAGCAGCATCGCATGCTGAACGAGGTGGTGAGCGAGGAGGACATCGCCTCCGTCGTCTCGCGCTGGACCGGCATTCCGGTCGACAGGATGCTGGAAGGCGAGCGCGACAAGCTGCTGCGCATGGAAAGGGTGATCGGGGAGCGCGTGATCGGCCAGGAGGAAGCGGTGATCGCGGTCTCCAACGCCGTGCGCCGCGCGCGCGCCGGTTTGCAGGATCCGAACCGGCCGATCGGCTCGTTCCTGATGCTTGGCCCGACCGGTGTCGGCAAGACCGAATTGTCAAAGGCGCTGGCCGCCTTCTTGTTCGACGACGAACAGGCGCTGCTGCGCGTCGACATGTCGGAGTTCATGGAAAAGCATGCCGTCGCGCGGTTGATCGGCGCGCCTCCCGGCTATGTCGGCTATGAAGAGGGCGGGGTCCTGACCGAAGCGGTGCGGCGCCGGCCGTACCAGGTCATCCTGTTCGACGAGGTGGAGAAGGCCCATCCCGACGTCTTCAACATCCTGCTCCAGGTGCTGGATGACGGACGCCTGACCGACGGGCAGGGCCGCACGGTCGATTTCAAGAACACGCTCATCATCCTCACCTCCAACCTCGGCAGCGACATTCTCGCGGCGCAGAGGGAAGGCGAGGACATCGAGCTGGTACGCGCCCAGGTGATGAACGTGGTGCGCCAGGCTTTCCGGCCGGAATTCCTCAACCGGCTGGATGAAATCGTCCTGTTCCACCGGCTGTCGCGGGCGAACATGACCGGCATCGTGGCGATCCAGCTGAAACGCCTGCAGGGTCTGCTGGCGGATCGCAAACTGGAGCTGCAACTCGACGAGAGCGCCAAGGAATGGCTGGCGGAAGCCGGCTATGACCCGGTCTATGGCGCGCGACCCTTAAAGCGGGTCATTCAGCGCGAACTGCAGAACCCGCTCGCCAGCCTGTTGCTGGAAGGCAGGTTCAAGACGGGCGACGTCATCCGGGTGTCCGCCGGAAAAGACGGCCTCACCATCGACGGCAAGAAGCTGTCGGAGGCGGCATAGGATAGCCAGGGGCGGCGCGCCGGTGATCGGCGCGGCCGTCTCGACGGCTAGTTTTCCTATCTCTTTCAGCGGGTTGCCAACACGTCGTCAGCACAGCTTGACGATTTGTTTACCGCGCGCGGCCTATATCGACAGACATGTCAGTTACCTGATGGAAAACACATGTCCGTTCGAAGCCGTCTGAGTGCCGCCGCCGCGATCCTGATTGTCGGCTTCGCTGGTCATTCGCTTGCGCAAGAAACCGCGAGCGCGCCATCGCCGATCTCGGCCGACATCATCAGCCCGGAATTCGTCGAAGGCCTGCGCCAGCAATTGCAGCAGCCGGTCACCATCCTGTCGGTGACCTCCTCGAACAAGCACCACGAGGGCGTGCAGCAGGCCGAGATCGACAAGCTCGATGCCGCCTGGAAGAGCGAAGCCAAGTCCGGCGACCAGCCGCTGATCGCCGAGATCCTGAGCAGCCCGCTTTCCAGCTATCTGCTCTACACCCAGGCCAAGTCCGCGGGCCTCTTCACCGAGATCTTCATCATGGACAAGTTCGGCCTGAATGTCGGGCAGAGCTCGGTGACGTCCGATTATTGGCAGGGCGACGAGGCCAAGTTCCAGAAGACCTTCGCGGTCGGACCCGACGCCGTCTTCATCGACGAGCCGGAATATAACGAGGACACCAAGACCTGGCGCGTCCAGGTCAATCTCACCATCGTCGATCCGGCCAGCAAGGCCGCGGTCGGTGCCGCCACTGCGGAAATCAACCTGACCGAGCTGCAGCGCCGGCTCCAGACCGGCCTATAAGGACAATCACGATGCGTCTTGCCAATCTCTCGGTCGCCAAGAAACTTATCGCGGCGTTCTCGCTCCTCGGCTTCGTCATCATCGTCGCGGGCATCATCGCCATCCTGCAGGCGGAGCGCATCGAGCAGGCGAGCGGCATCAGCGATACGACGGTGCTGCAGGCCAAGAGCGTCAATACCGTGCTGGCCGACGCCGCCAAGATGCAGGCCGCGATGCGTGGGCTCCTGGTCACCGGCAGCTCCGAATATGGCAAGGATTTCGAGGCCCTGAGCGCGGAATTCGACGCAGGGTTGCAGACCGCGCTCGCCAACGCCGCGGGCGAGGACAATCTGACCGCCGGCATCAAGGAGATCGGCACCGTGGTCGACGCCTGGCGGACCGGACCCGCTGCCCGGCAACTGAAGCTGATGCGCCATCCCGACACGGTGAACGAAGCGCGCGCCATCGAAGTCACCGGCGCTGGCGAAGAGCTGACCGCCAAGCTGGAAGGCGCGGGCGCTGCCGTCACCGCCATCCTGGATGCCAACTCCGCCGCGGCTGGTGTCGAGAAATCGAGCGCGCTGAACACGACGTCCCTGACCGTGATCCTCAGCGCGGTGGTGACGCTGGCCGCCTCGATCGGTTTCTTCTTCTGGCTGTCGCGCTCGATCGGCGCGCCGATCCGCTCCATCACCGGCACCATGAACCAGCTCGCCGGCGGCGACATGAGCGTGGCGATTCCCTTCGCCGACCGCCGCGACGAAGTCGGCAATATGGCGCGCGCCGTCGAGGTGTTCGCCCAGAACATGCGCCGGAACCAGGAGCTGCAGGCGGAAGCCGCGCGCGATCAGGCCGCCAAGGAGCGGCGCGCGGAGGAAGTGGCGCAGCTCGCCCAGCGTTTCGATCACGAGATCGAGGCGATCCTGCGCGCTCTGGTCGGCTCCTCCGAGACGCTCGACAAGACCGCGGACGCGCTCGACCACACCTCGTCCGATTCGCTCGAACAGGCGCAGAAGGTCGCCACCGCGGCGGCGGAAGCCAGCGCGAACGTCTCGACCGTTGCCGCCGCCACCGAGGAGCTGTCGGCCTCGATCATGGAAATCAGCCGTCAGGTCTCCAACCAGGCCAACATCGCATCCCAGTCGGAGCGCTCGATCGACGAAACCACGTCACGGGTCGAGATGCTGACCGAAGCCTCGACCAAGATCGGCGATGTCGTGCGGCTGATCACGGAGATCTCGAACCAGACCAACCTGCTGGCGCTCAATGCGACGATCGAGGCGGCGCGCGCCGGCGAAGCCGGCAAGGGCTTCGCGGTGGTCGCCAACGAGGTCAAGAACCTGGCGAACCAGACCGCGCGGGCGACCGAGGATATCGCCGTCCAGATCTCCTCGATCCAGAACTCCACCCAGTCGACCGCAGATGCGATCCGCTCGGTGGGTGGACAGGTCAAGCAGATGACGGAGATTTCAAGCGGCGTCGCGGCCGCGGTGGAAGAGCAGAATGCCGCCACGCGCGAGATCGCGCGCAACGTGCAGGAAGCCTCCGCCGGCAACCGGGAAGTCTCGCAGAAGGTGGAGCTGGTGGCGCGCGCCGCCGAGGGCACCAAGGGCGCCGCCGCGACGGTGCTCGATGCCTCGCGCCAGCTCGGCCTCCACACCGACAACATCCGCAACGTGATCGAGCACTTCGTGCGCGACATCCGCGCGGTCTGACGCGCGTCACGCCCCCCACATGAAAAGGCCGGGCATCGCGCCCGGCCTTTTCGCTTGGTGGTAGCGTCGGGGTCTCAGTTCTCGCAGCCGGCGGTTCCGGTGCAGTCGAGCCGCGCCGGATCCGGCCGTTCGGCGATCAGTTGCTGCGCGGCCTGGTGCTTGCGGTCGGCGTCGATCTTGGCGACCTGCGCCTGGAATGCCTTCAATTGCTTGCCGGCGAGTTTGTTGCTGGCAACTGTCTTGACCTTGGCGGGATTGACCTGCTCGCCGGCGATCAAGATCTCATAGTGCAGATGCGGGCCGGTGGCGCGGCCGGTCGCTCCGACATAGCCGATCACGTCGCCCTGCTTCACTTTCTCGCCCTTCACCAGGCCCTTGGCGAACCGGCTCATGTGGGCATAGGCGGTCTGGTATTCGCCATTGTGACGGATGCGGATGTAGTTGCCGTAGGCGCCCTTCTTGCCGATCTCGACGATGGTGCCGGAACCGGCGGCATAGATCGGCGTGCCGGTGGGCGCGCCGAAATCGATGCCCTTGTGCATCTTGGAATAGCCGAGCAGCGGATGCATGCGCATGCCGAAGCCGGAGGTGATGCGCGCGCCGTCGACCGGCGTCCGGAGCAGCGACTTGCGGATCGCTTCGCCGTCGGGCGTGAAATATTGGCCGTCGCCGTCGCGCTCGAAGTAGTAGACCGGGATGGTCCTGCCCGAGAGCGTGAGCGAGGCAAACAGGATCTTGCCCGATTTCACGAAGTCGCCGTCGTCGTTCTCCATCCGCTCATAGAGCACTTCGAAGGCATCGCCATCCTGGATATCGCGCTGGAAGTCGACGTCGAACGAAAAGGTCTTGATCAGGTCGGCGACCACCGGCATCGGGACGCCGGCTTCCTGCGCGGCATCGAACAGGCTGCTGTCGATGATTCCGGCGGCGCGGCGGTTCTCCTCGACGACCGGCTTGTCGAACGCGGCAGCGATGAAATCGCCGGTGTCGTTGCGGGTCAGTTTGACGTCGGTGGTGACGTCGGGCTCGAAGCTGAGGCTCATCAATTGCGGATCGGCGTCGCGCTGGCGCGTCGCGGATGCCGTGGTGATGTTGAGCGTGATCTCCTGCCCCGCGCGCAGGTCGCGCGGCGAGAACACGTCGGCAATGGCGCCGACGGCATTCTTCGCATCGTCCTCGGTGACGCCGGCATCGACCAGCACGCCATAGAGCGTGTCGCCCGGACGCACCTCGATCACTTTCCGAATGTCGCTCGCGATCTGGTCGGCGATCGACGCATCGCCGCCGCTCCAGGATTCGTCCGGCTGCGGCGCGCGGGCGGCGGCATCGGCGCTCAGCATGGTATCGAACGGACTGGTGTCGAACGGTACGGGCGCCGGATCGACAAACATGTCCGGGACCAGATCCGACGTCGCGGCAACGGCGACGGGAACGGTCGCGTGCTCATCCTGCTTGCCGGGGTTCTTGCGCGCGGTCGGCTTCAGCCGCGGCGCGACGATGTCGCGCGGCGGCAAGGCGATCGCGCGCTCGTCCGCCGCCGCAACCAGAATCGGCGCCGCCGCGATTTCATCTTGCGCGACCAGGTCCGCCATCAAACGCTGCGCCCAGACCGGCGTGTTCGGTGTGGTGGATGTCATGAGTTGATCGGCGGCTTGCACGCTCGCGAACTGGCTCGCGGCCGCATTTTCAATCGCGGCAGGACGGTGCGACCAAGCGGCGCCGAGGCCGCCGAGGACAACGAAACCGGCGGTTGTATACATTAGGTAACGCTTCAGCGTGCCCCAAACTTGGCTGCGCGCGAATATCAACGGATAATCCCCCAGCTCGATAAATTGGTCGATTTTGTTAACAGCTGAAGGCAACTCGGTTGCAGGTGCACTGCAATGGAGTTGCCACGAGTCGTGGTCATTAAGGTTAACAACATGCTTGTCATGGTTAGCCGTGTCAATCCAAAATTCCCAGTTAGATCATCAATTTAGCTGGCAGTTCGGAGATCCGAAGACGCTATACCACTGTGGCCGTGGGGACATGGTGCGTTGCGATATGGCCACAGTCGAAATTCAAAAGCGTTTTTCGGTTCCGCCTGCTGAGTTCCACAAGAGGGTGCACCGAATCTCGTTAAGGTCCGGTAAACGGCTGATATTCAATGCATTTTTAGATATATTGGTCTAACCGCTCGAGATGTGGCCGAGATGCGGTCAGGACGGCTCAAGAAGAACGTTGACAGGTTTCAGGACTGTCACGTATAAGCCCGCCTCCGTTGGCGCGAGAGCCGGCTGGTCATGCCGGAAGATTTCTCGCGCCCTGCTGTTTGAAATTTTGAATTTGACGAGAAGGGATTCGCGGGCGGCGGGCTTTGGAATGTTTCGGAGCTTTTGTGCTGACCGTTGGATCTTGGATTTGGTTATTGTTGATATCTGCGGGGCGGAGTGATCTGCGCTGCAAGGTTTGGCGATGACTGGATCTGG
>DASYRS010000103.1:0-6729 GCA_036004205.1 Dongiaceae bacterium | reverse complement strand
GCCCGCCGTGTCACAGCATTTGAAGGTGCTGAAGGAAGCCAGCATCGTCACGATGCGGGTCGACGGCCAGCGCCGGATCTATGCGCTGGATCCCGCGGGTTTTGCCGAGCTCGACCAGTGGCTCTCGAATGTGCGGAGATTCTGGATTCCCCGCCTCGACGAACTGGAGCGGCAGATGCAGCGCCACAAGGCGGAAGCGCCCAAGCAGCCAACGCCCAAATCGCGAAAGCCGAAAAGGAGAAAGCCATGAGTCACGATGGATCGATCCTGGATTTGCACACCGTGGAATTCAAACGCCTGCTGCCTGGTCCGATCGAGCTGGCGTGGGACTATCTGACCAAGCCGGAGTTGCTGAAGACCTGGTTTGCCGATGTCACGCTGGAGCCGCGCGTCGGCGGCACCATCACCGTGGGCTTCGGCAAGGCGGGGTGCGGCGGGGCGAGTGTCGAGGGAACCATCCTCGAATTCCGGCGGCCGCACATGTTCACATTCAGCTGGATCAAGCTGCGTCCGCAGCCGGACGGCTCGATCATGCACAGCCACGAGGGCGACGTGCGCTTCGAGCTGGCCGAGAAAGGCGACAAGGTGTTGCTGACGCTGCTCCATTCGGGCCTGCCGGTCCATGAGCTGGCTGGCCATGGCGCCGGTTGGCATGCCTACATGGACAACCTCGAATCGCGCATTGCGGGCCATAGTGCGCTCGATGTCATGGCCATCTTCCACGACCTTCGTCCGCGCTATGACGAGCGGGTCGTGGCGGCCCAGCGCGCCGGCGCGGCCTGACAATTCATCATTGCGGCGGCGGCCAGGATCGAGCCGCCGCCGCGGCGTTTCCGAAGCGATTGTAACCGGACAAAGCCGCGCAAAGGGTGTCGCGATTTCGCTTGCAAGCCAGGCAGCGATCATGAGGATACCGGGCGTTCCATCATCACAACGCACGTCCCCGTCCGGTTCATGAACGTCCTCTCCATCCAGTCCCAAGTCGTCTATGGCCATGTCGGCAACTCGGCCGCGGCCTTCGTGCTGCAGCGCCAGGGCCATGCCGTGTGGCAGGTGCCGACGGTCTTGTTCTCCAACCATCTCGGCAAGCCGACCTTCCGCGGCCGGGACGTGCCGGCGGAGCAGGCGCGCGACCTGATCCAGGGCTTGAAGGAGCTGGGCTATCTCGACGATGTCGACATGCTGCTGACCGGCTATCTGGGGACGCCGGACACCGCGCGGCTGGCGGCGGAGCTCGCCGGCATCATCCGCGCGCAGAAGCCGCACGCGATCTTCGCCTGCGATCCGGTGATGGGCGACGATGATGCGCTGTACGTGAAGCCGGACCTGGCCGATGCGATCACCACCGACCTGGTGTCGCTGGCAGATGTGCTGCTGCCCAACATCTTCGAGCTGGCGCGCCTGACAGGACGAACCATCAAGGACGGCGCCGCCGCGCGCGAGGCGGCGCAGGCATTGCAGCAAGCGTCGGGCGTGAAGGTGCTGGTCGCGACCGGCATCCCGGCGGACCGGCCGGACCGCATCGCCGCGCTGGCGCTGGCCGGCGGCAAGGTGCACCGCGCCGAAGCGCCGCGCCGCAAGCTGCGCGTATCAGGCACCGGCGATACCTTCTCGGCGCTGTTCACCGGCCACTACGTGCGCGACCGCGACGCCGGCGGCGCGCTCGATTTCGCGATGCGGGCGATGGACGTGATCTGCACCGCCACCGAGGCGGCGGACGCGGACGAGTTGCTGATCGTGCAGACGCAGGACGAGTGGGCGAGGTAGCAGCGCACCATTCGCGGCCACCGCGGCATTGGGCCTAAGTCCAACGGACTTTTGCGGGCCGGCGATATAGCCGTTGGCATTCAAGAAAAGATCCAAACTCCCCCAGTTCGCCGGGCCTGCGTGGGAAGCCAGGCAAGCGCCGCCGCTCCTGCGATGGGCTCGACCGGCGCCTTGAGCGCCGTGACGGGCGGCGGAGCTGCAAGCGCGCCGACGGCCAGTCCCGAAGCGCTGGCTTCCGTCAAGCAGGCACAGGCCGCGGACGCCGCCGGCGACGAGACCAGCTGCATGGAATATCTCGGCAAGGCAAAGGAACTGCTCGGCCTCGTCCAGTGATCAGAGATCAGTGATCAGAGGTCAGGTATCAGAAGAGATTTTTCTGATACCTGATTCCTGATACCTGACGGCTGGATCTAAGCTGCCGCCTTGCCGCTCAGATAATCGCTGACCAGCTTTTCCGCGATCTGGACGGCGTTGAGCGCGGCGCCCTTGCGGAGGTTGTCGGCGACCACCCACAGCGACAGGCCGTTCTCGACCGTGTGATCCTCGCGGATGCGGCTGACATAGACGTTGTCCTCGCCGGCCGCTTCGACCTGCGTGACATAGCCTTCATCGACCCGGTGGTCGATGACACTGACGCCCGGCGCGGATTTCAAGATCGAGCGCGCCTCGTCGGCCGATATCGGCCGCTCGAACTCGACGTTCACCGCTTCGGCGTGGCCGACGAACACCGGTACGCGCACGCAGGTCGCCGTGACCTTGATCTTCGGATCGAGGATCTTCCTGGTCTCGACCGACATCTTCCACTCTTCCTTGGTGTAGCCGTCATCCATAAAGACGTCGATGTGCGGGATGCAGTTGAAGGCGATCTGCTTGGTGAAGCGCTCCTTCTCGATCGACTGGTTCACGTAGATGCCGCGGGTCTGGTTGAACAGCTCGTCCATCGCGTCCTTGCCGGCGCCCGAGACCGCCTGATAGGTCGCGACCACCACCCGCTTGATCTTCGCGAGGTCGTGCAGCGGCTTCAGCGCCACCACCATCTGGATGGTGGAGCAGTTCGGGTTGGCGATGATGTTCCTTTTCTTGTAGCCCGCGATCGCTTCCGGGTTGACCTCCGGAACTACTAGCGGCACGTCGGGCTCCATGCGGAAGAACGAGGTATTGTCGATCACGATCGCGCCAGCCGCGGCGGCCCGAGGCGCGAAATCGGCGGAGATCTTGGCGCCGGCCGAGGACAGCACGATGTCGATGCCCTTGAAGTTGAACGTGTCGAGGCTCTGGACCTTCAGCACGTCATCCTCGCCAAAAGACACGTCCGCGCCGGCCGAACGCTGCGAGGCCAGGGCGACGACCTCGTCGACCGGGAAATTGCGCCCCGACAGCGTCTGCAACATTTCGCGGCCCACATTGCCCGTGGCGCCGACCACCGCTACCCGATAACCCATGACCTAGCTCCTTCGCCCAAAACAAAAGGGCCGCATCTTGCTGCGGCCCTCGGTTTCATCTGATCTCGTGAGATCCCGTCAGGCCGCGCTCCATCCCCCGGTCTTGGTGCCGGTGGTCTTCTTGGTCTTCAGGGTGATCACGGCCTGAATCACGTTACAAATTCCCTAAGCTGGGGCCCCAGGCCCCGGTCGGCGGCTTTTTTACCGAGGTTCGCCGCCCCTGTCGACAGAAAAGTGACGGGAAAGCCGGCGATACGCCGGCCGGCCACTCTCTCAATTTCTGAAATACTCGCTCCCGGTTTTGGCGTCTTTTGGGCCGAGCCCGAAACAATCACCTTGAGGGAGCTGCGTCACCGTCTGCAGAGAGGCATTCATGAAGCTCTATCATCATCCGCTGTCGGGCCACGCCCACCGCGCAAGGCTGTTCCTGTCGTTGATCGGGGTCGCGCACGAGTTAGTCGAGGTCGACCTGATGGCCGGTGCGCACAAGGCGCCCGCCTTCCTGAAGCTGAACAGCTTCGGCCAGGTGCCGGTGCTGGACGACGACGGCACCATCGTCGCCGATTCCAACGCGATCCTGGTCTATCTCGCCAAGAAATACCGCAAGACCGACTGGCTGCCGGAAGCGCCGGCGGCCGCCGCGTCGGTGCAGCGCTGGCTCTCGGTCGCCGCCGGCCAGATCGCCTTCGGCCCGGCCGCCGCGCGCCTCGTCACCCTGTTCGGCGCGCCGTTCAATGCCGAGGAAGTCGTCGGCCGGGCGCACGCCATCCTGAAGCTGATCGATGCGGAGCTGGCCGGCCGCAACTGGATCGCCGCGTCCAATCCGACCATCGCGGATGTCGCGCTCTACAGCTACATTGCCCGTGCGCCTGAGGGGAATGTCGACCTCTCCAGCTATCGCAACGTCCATGCCTGGCTCGGGCGGATCGAAGCCCTGCCGGGATTCGTGGCGTTCGGCAAATCGAAGGTCGGGCTCGCCGCTTGACCCGCGAAGGGAGTGGATCATGTCGAATGCCGCGGAACCGATCCAAGCCTCGCCTTGGCACGCCGGCGAAGTCGCGCTCCAGCGCAGCGCCGGCGTCGCCGAGAAGATGGCGGCGCATGGCCGCGTGATCCGCGATCATATGCTCGACCAGCATCGCCAGTTCTATCCGCTACTGCCCTTCATCGTCGCCGGCGCGGTCGATGATGCAGTCGATGGCGGGGGCGATGCCTGGGCCACCATCCTCTCCGGCCAGCCGGGGTTCTTGCAGGCGCCCGATCCGCGCCGGCTCAGCATCGCCGCCGCCCGCGACGCCCGCGACCCGGCAGATGGCGGCATGAATGACGGCGATGCCATCGGCCTGCTCGGCATCGAATTGCATACCCGCCGGCGCAACCGGCTGAACGGCAAGGTGCGGCGGACGGGCGCCGAGCATTTCGACGTGACGGTCGAGCAGAGCTTCGGCAACTGCCCGCAATACATCCAGCTGCGCGATTTCGCCTTCGTGCGCGATCCCGCGATGCCGGCGGCCCAGCAGCCGCTCAAACTCGACCGATTGGACGAGCGCGCGCGGGCGATGATCGCCGAGGCAGATACGTTTTTCGTCGCCTCCTATGTCGATCGCGCGGCGGCGGGCCGTGAGGTCGATGTCTCCCATCGCGGCGGCAAGCCCGGTTTTGTCCGTGTCGGCGCGGACGACGTGCTCACGATCCCGGATTTCTCCGGCAACCGCTTCTTCAACACGCTCGGCAACCTGATCGCCAATCCAAGGGCCGGCCTGCTGTTCGTCGATTTCGAGACCGGCGATCTGCTCCAGCTTTCCGGCGATGCCGCGGTGGTCCTGGACTCGCCCGAGATCGCCGCCTTCCAGGGCGCGGAGCGGCTGTGGCGCTTCACCCCGCGCCGCATCGTCCATCGCCCCGGCGCGCTGCCGCTGCGCTGGACGTTTCAGCAGGACGGCTGGTCGCCCCAATCGCTGAGGACCGGAAGCTGGGGAGAGGCCGGCAGGCGGCCCGCGGAACGTCACGCCGGCCGATAGATATGCGCGACCGCGCCGCCATCGAATGACGTCGCGCCCACCAGCTTGAGGTCCATCGGTTTCGGCAGCTCGGAGAATAGTGGCAGGCCATGACCGAGCGCGACGGGATGGATCAGCAGCCGGTATTCGTCGATCAGGCCATGCCGCACCAAGCTGCGCGCGAAACCGGCGCCGCCATGGGCCAGGATCGGCTTGCCCGGCTGCTGCTTCAGGCGCGCAATTTCTTCGGCCAGATCGCCGCTGGCAATGCCGGGATTGGTCCAGGACGCCGCGGTGGCCGGATTCGCCGGTGCGTTGCCGTCCTTCCGAAGCCGGGTCGCATCCTGGAGCGCCTTGGTGGTGGCCGCCGCATCGACCGCCCCTGTCCTGGAGAAGACCACCTTGGGGATCTCGTTCATCGGCGGAGCGAACGGCTCGGTCGAGGTCGGCCAATAGGCCGCCATGTCACGGAATGTGCGGCTGCCCATGATGTGGACGCCGGTTTGCCGCAACGTATCGATGGTCCAGGCCGTGGCGCCGGGATCGCGGCTCTTGAAGATCCAGGCGATCTCTCCGTTCGGCCCGCCGACGAAACCGTCGAGCGAAACCGACATTTTCAGGATCAGGTCTCTCATCGCTGTGTCTCCGCCCACTGCCCCTCATAGGCACGACGAACGGGGGCGGCGGAAACCGACATCACATCGAGCGGCCGTCGAAAATCATGACCGGGATCTGCTCCGGTTCGATCCCTTCCAGGCAACGGACATTGATGTAGGCGGTCCGCTCCGGCCCGGCGGCCACGTCCTCAGCATAGGGATGGATGCCGCAGGCTTCGCAGAACCGGTGGGCAATTGCGTGATTGTTGAAGGTGTAGGTGCCGACGCCCTGCTCCGAATTCCGCAGCCGAAGCGTGTCGCGCGGCACCGCCCACAGCAGCGCGCCCTTGCGCGAACAGATGGAGCAGTTGCAGGACACCGTCTGGGTAAGCTCGCCCTCGACCTCGAATGCGATATGGCCGCAATGGCAGCTGCCTTTGTAGAGCATGCAATCTCTCCCTATGAATCAAAATGAATCTCGGGCTACGCGCCCCGCCGCCGCTGCCATTCCTTGAGCAGGGCCGCGCCGACCAATACCTCCGTGCCCGCAAGGCCGGTCGAGCAGAACAAGGTGATCGCCTCCGGCGACGGGCGGGCCGCGGCCTTTCCAGCGATCAGGTCGGCCAGGTCGACCATGCGCGCGAGGTGCGGCGTGCCTTCGAGGAAGAACGGCGCACCATAGGCCCTGGTCTGCGCGGGCGAGTCGGTGGCGATGAGCGACGCTCGCTCCACCACGTCGAGGCCAAGCTCGTGCCGGTCGCGGGTCTTGCGCCCCAGCATGTTGACGTGGGAGCCGGGGGCCAGCCAGGCCGCCTCCATCACCGGAACATCGCTGCTGGTGGCACAGATCACGATATCAGCGCCGCTGACCGCTTCGCGCGCCGAGGCAACCGGCGCGATATCGAGGTCAAGCTGCTTTCCCAT
>DASYRS010000102.1:0-6974 GCA_036004205.1 Dongiaceae bacterium | reverse complement strand
TCCTCGCCGCCCTGGGCCGGCATCTCCATTTCCTGCTCGCCCGAATCCATCTCCTCGGCCTCGGCTTCGGCCTCCTGCTGCGCATCCATCTGCGCCTGGGATTCGGATTGCTGCTGCTTGCCGCTCTTCTGCTGCGGTTGCTGCTGCTTGTTCGGGTCCTGCTGGTCCTGGTCGTCCTGGTCGTCGCGCTCGCTCTCCAGCTCCTCGTCGGTCTGCTCCAGCTCCATGTCGGCCAGCATGCGGCGGACCGCCTTGGCGAAGGCGCGCTGGCTCAGGACCTTGTCCTTGAGGCCGGCGACATCGTCCAGGATCTTCTGCGCGAAATCGGTGCGCCAGGCACTGACCATGGCGCGCGCCGATTCCGGCACCGCATCGCCGCTCAGCGCCTCGCGCACCATCAGGCGCATGACCTCGGCGAGGTTGCCTTCCTCGCGCGTGTTGATACGGGTATAGCCCTTCACCCGGCACTGCTCTTCCAGCGCCGCGCGCAGATTCTGCTTCACGCCCGACATGCGGCGCGAGCCGATGGCTTCATAGCGCGCCTGCTCGACCGCGTTGAACACGTCGCGCGCCAGCGGCGTCTTCGGGCATTCCTTGGCATGGACGCGGGCATTGTGGTGCCGCAGCTTCAGCGCGATCGCATCCGCTTCGCCGCGGGTTTGCGCCACCTCGTTGGCCGGCAGCGCCTTGGACGGCAGCGGCAGGCGCGCCTCATTGCCCAGCAAGGCGGCGGGTCCGGGGGCGAAGCTGGCCTGCAAATCGTTGCGCTCCGCGATCGCGCGCATCGCCGCGCCGGTGGCGCGCCGGAACTCCTCGACCGCGTTGGCTGGCTTGCTGGTCATCGCCGACTAATTAGCTCCGTCATGCCAAGGCTTGGCCTTGGCATCCACGAATTTCAATGTGCAGGACCGGGTCGTGGCAGGCAAACTCGCGGACCCCAAGGCCAAGCCTTGGGGTGACGGAAATTTGGAATGGCTGGCCAGGGAGACCACGATGGCTACGCCAGTTGAACCTTTCCCGCGCTGTCCTTCAGATCGACGCCGAAGCAGCGCTGGAAATACTCGGCCACGACAGGGCGCTCCAGCTCGTCGCACTTGTTGAGGAACGAGACGCGGAACGCGAAGCCGATATCGCCGAAGATGCGCGCATTCTCCGCCCAGGTGATGACGGTGCGCGGGCTCATGACGGTGGAGATGTCGCCGTTGATGAAGCCGGCGCGCGTCAGCTCGGCGCAGCTGACCATCGCCTTGATGGTCTTGCGGCCCGCCTCGTTGTCGTAGCTCTGCGCCTTCGACAGCACGATGCCGACTTCGTCCTCGTGCGGCAGATAGTTCAGCGTCGCCACGATATTCCAGCGGTCCATCTGGCCCTGGTTGATCTGCTGCGTGCCGTGATAGAGCCCGGTAGTGTCGCCAAGGCCGACCGTGTTCGAGGTGGAGAACAGGCGGAACGCCGGATGCGGGCGGATCACGCGGTTCTGGTCCAAGAGGGTCAGCTTGCCTTCGACCTCCAGCACGCGCTGGATCACGAACATCACATCCGGCCGGCCGGCGTCGTATTCGTCGAACACCAGCGCCGTCGGGTGCTGCAGCGCCCAGGGCAACAGGCCTTCGCGATACTCCGTCACCTGCTTGCCGTCGCGCAGGACGATGGCGTCCTTGCCGATCAGATCGATGCGGCTGATGTGGCTGTCGAGATTGACGCGGATGCACGGCCAGTTGAGGCGCGCCGCGACCTGCTCGATATGGGTCGACTTGCCGGTCCCGTGATAGCCCTGGATCATGACGCGGCGGTTGTAGGCAAAGCCCGCCAGGATCGCCATCGTGGTGTCATGGTCGAAGCGGTAGCTTTCATCGACATCCGGCACATGCTCGGATTTCTGGCTGTAGCCGGGCACCTGCATTTCGGAATCGAGCCCAAACACTTGCCGCACGGAAATCGTGATGTCCGGCAGGGTCGTTGTTTCCGCAGGCGGGGAAGTAAAGGTCGCCATCTCGAAAAATCCCGATTTCTTTTGAATGACGCGGTGTTTTAGCCGATTCCGAGGGGTGAGGCTAGGCCACAGCCGACGTGGGGAATTGCGCCAGCGTCAACCCTGGAATGCGCGAATGCCGGCCCGAGTTATCCGGACGGCCTAGCGGACGGCCACGGCCTTCAGGGTGCTATAGGCCTGGTTCACGACTTTCAGCCGTTCTTCGGCGGATTTGTCGCCGCCATTCACGTCCGGGTGCAGCTTCTTGACCATGGTGCGGTAGCGGGTCCGGATCTCGTCCATGGTGACCGGCGCCGTCAGCTCCAGGACCGCCAGCGCCTGGTCCTCCTTGCTGAGGCGTGCGTTGCGGCGGCGCATCTCGCGCTCACGCTGTTCCTTGGCCTGGGCCGCGCCGTTCAGCGCCTCCGCGACGTCGTCGGGAATGAAAGCCGAGCGTGGCGCGGTGGTTCGCCCGCCGGGACCATGCGCGCCCCATTTGCCGAGCGGCCAGGTCGGGCGCTGCCCGACCACGTCGTTGCGCACCTGGCGCTCGATCTCGGCCTGGCTCATGCCGGCGTAATAGTCCCACGCCTTGTTGTAGTCGCGCACGTGATCGAGGCAGAACCAGAAATACTCGTTGAGCTGCTTGCGCGATTTCGGCGCGCGATAGACGCCGGGCAAATCGCAATCGGGATGCTGGCAATGGGTCGGCTGCGGCGGCGTCTCCGGCTCATAGAATCGCGGCCGCCGCTTGCGCGTGCCGTTGCCGGACGCGGATTGCGTCGCTTGGCCGTTTCGCTGTGCGTTTTGTGCGCCGGCTTTGCTCATGATCGCAGTATGCGAACAGGCTTCGCCACTGGCAAGAAATAAGGCGCTGACATGATCGATCAGCGCCGCCGCGTATCGGCGATCGCGATCGCCGCGACGCCCAGCAGGATCAAGACGCCGCCCAGGACAAGGCTCGCCGGCAAAGGTTCGCCGAGCCACAGGGTCGAGGCAGTCAGGCCCCACGCCGGCACCGCAAGGTACGACAGCGACACCGTGGTCGACGGCAGCGCGCGCTGGATGCTCACCGATGCCCAGAACGCGAAGGCGGTGGCGAGCGGTCCATTATACACGAGCATCGCAATCAATTGCCACGACCATTCGGCGCGGAACGGCCCGTCGATTGCCCAGGCGAGCAGGCATCCGGGCACGATCAGCAGCGCCATCTGGAACGGCGCGAGCTGCAGCGGCGAGAGGTGCCAGCGATGGCGGCGCGTATGCAGGATGGCGATCGCCCACATGCCGGCCCCGATCAGCAGCAGGAAATTGCCCAGCAGCACGCGTCCGTCGGACCAATCGATGCTGGCCGGATTGAGCAGCACGATCAGGCCGGCGAGGCCGAGCGCCATGCCCAGCAGCTTCCAGCGGGTCAGCCGCTCGCCGAACAGCCACACCGCCGCCGGCAGGACCCAGAGCGGCGAGGTATAGGCGATGATCGCCGAGCGGCCGGCCGGAATGAACTGTATCCCGATGGTCGTCAGCCCCATGAACAGCCACATCTGGAAGATCGATACCGAGCAGATCACCGGCCAGTCCGCGCGCGTCGGCTTGGCGAGCCGCCCGGTCGCCAGCAGCAGCGCGAACAGGCAGACGGCCCCGACCGTCAGGCGCGCGACCACGAACCACAACGCCGGCATCGCATGCACGACCAGCTTCATGATCGGCCAGTTGAGGCCCCAGATCAGCACCAGGGCGGCCAGCACCGCATAGGCCGCGCCGCGCGACAGCGGGGCGTGCGCGGGGGCGGCCCGGGTCAAAGTGGTTTCGCTCACGTGTTCCCTTGCATGTTGGGTCCGTGGCCTGCTAGCAACGCGGACGAGTATCTTGGAATTCCCGGGTGGATTATATGGGACAGGTCGCGGACCGGATCGAGCGCAAATTGCGCATGGCATTCCAGCCCGAAACGCTGGCCGTGATCGACGAAACCAACCAGCATCATGGCCATGCCGGCTGGCGCGAAAGCGGCGAGACGCACTTCCGAGTGGAGATCATCGCCCAGTCGTTTGCCGGAAAATCGCGCGTCGAGCGCCAGCGCGCGGTCTATCAGGTGCTGGCCGAGGAACTTGCCGGGCCGGTCCATGCACTGGCCCTGACGGCGAATGCGCCGGAGAAGTAGCCGCTCGCCATCCTCAAATTCGTCATGGTCGTGCCAAGCACGCCATGACGAGGAGAGGCGTGGATCAACTGCTCACTTCCGCGCTTCGTAGAACTGCGGATAGTGCGTGCGCACGACCTCGCCGTCGCTGGCCAGCGCGTGGCAGGAATCGATGAAGCCGGGCTTGCGCCCCGGCGCCGTTTCGCGATCGGGCGGGCCTTCGGTGTTGCTGTGGCCGGCCTCGCGTTGCTGGCGCCCCTGCCAGCCATAGAGCGTCTGGAACGCGACCGTCGCCATCGCGCGCAGCATCTCGACGTGGTGCACGCAGCCGTGCCGGCCGCCGAACTTTTCGCGCAGGATGCGCGACCAGCCGCGCCCGACCCGCTCGCCTTTCAGCGCGGCGAAGGCGGGCGTGATGGCCGGGCAGATTTCGTAGGGCCCGGCCGCCGTCACGCACTCGACCTCGCGGATCACGAACGCATCGTCGAGCGTCAGGCGGATGCGCATGTCGTGGATCGGCTCGCCCTTGTCGATGCTCCCGCGCCACTCGTTGGGGAAGGCATAGTCCTTGACGTCGGTCATCCGCCCTTCGATGTCGAACAGGCCATCGGCGCGCCGATAGCCGCCGAACTGGTAGTTCCGGAAATGCTGCGCCTCGCGCTCGGCCGGGGCGCTCAGTTCAGCGCTGCTGGGATTCGCCATCTGGATTCTCCAATGGGAGGCTCAACGCCCTGGTAGATGGCGTTGCCGGCGGCACCAATCAAGCTTGTCCGCCGGCCTGGCGCTGCGCGGGCGCGTCCTTGTCCGCATCCGTTTCCTTCGGTTCCAGCGGCGTCACACGGATCTTGCGGATCTGGTTGCGCTGACGCTCCAGGATCTCGAAGCGCAGATTGTAGAAGGTAAATACCTGACCCTGCAGCGGGATCTGCCGCGCCTCGTGCAGGATGAGGCCGGCCAGGGTCGATGCCCGGTCGTCGGGCAGGTTCCAGTCCAGCTCGCGGTTGAGGTCGCGCAGGGTGACGCTGCCGTCGACCACGAAGCTGCCTTCCTCCTCCTGCACCACGCCTTCGACCTTCATGTCGTGCTCGTCCGCGATGTCGCCGACGATCTCTTCCAGGATGTCCTCCAGCGTCACCACGCCCATCAGCGCGCCGTATTCGTCGACCACGATCGCGAAATGCTCGCGCCGGCTCTTGAAGGCTTCGAGCTGCTTGAGGAGGGTGGTGCCGTCCGGGATGAACCACGGCTTGGCCGACAGCTTCACGACATCGACCCCCTGCAGGCGCCAGTCGTTGTTGTGCAGCGCGCGCAGCAGGCCCTTGGCGTGCAGCACGCCGATGATGTTGTCGGGCTCGTTGCGCCACAGGGGGATGCGGGTGTGCGGGCTGTCCAGCACCTGGCGCACGATCTCCTCCGCCGGCAGGTCGGCGTCGATCATGGTGAGGTTGCGCCGGTGTATCATGATGTCGGAGACCGGCACCTCGTCCAGGTCCAGGATCGAATGCAGCATCGCGCCGGCTTCGCGGATCTCCTCCGCCGATTCGGAATGCAGGTCGATGGCGCCGCGCAGTTCCTCGATGCTCTCCTGCGCGCCCGGCTCGCGCTCGACCTTGACGCCGAACAGCGCCAGCACGCCGTTGATGATGATCTGCGTCACGTGGGTGAGCGGATAGGCGATCTTGATCAGGACGGAGACGAAGGGCGCGACGGCCAGCGACATGCGCTCGGCATTGTTGATGGCATAGGTCTTGGGCAGCACCTCGCTGAAGATGAAGATGACGGCGGTGATGCAGACGGCGGCCAGCAACGGCAGCGCCCCGCCGGCGCCCTCGACATACTGGGCGAACAGCACGGTGGTGATCGCCGCCGCCGCGTTGTTCACGAAGGTGTTGCCGAGCAGCATGGTGGCGATCACGCGCTCCATATGGTCCTGGAGCTTCTCCACCCGGCCCGCCTTGCGATCGCCCTGGCTTGAGAGCGCATACATGCGCGCGCGCGAGGCGGCGGTCAGGGCCGTTTCCGAGCCGGCGAAGAACGCCGAGCAACCCAGCAGAACGACGAGGGTCAGGAGTTCGACGATCATGGCAGCGATCCGATCATCCGGTCAGTTGGCAGAGAATGGGCGCAGAAATCAGGCGGCGATGGCTTCGTCCAGCATGGCGGCGACATCGGCAAGCTCCACATGGGCCGGCGTGAAGGCCCGGCCGATGCCGCGGACCAGGACGAAACCGATGCGGCCATCCTTCACTTTCTTGTCCTGCGACATATGCTCGATCAGGCGCTCCGACGACCAGCTCCGCCCGTCGATCCAGGCGGGCGAGGTCGGCAGGCCGAGGCTGGCCAGGTGCCGCTGCACCCGCGCCGCGTCTTCCAGCGGGCAAAGGCCCAGCCGCGCCGACAGATCGTATGCCATCACCATGCCGATGGCGACCGCCTCGCCATGCAGCAGGTCGTCGGAATAGCCGCACTCCGCCTCCAGCGCATGGCCGAAGGTATGGCCGAGATTGAGCAGCGCCCGCGCGCCGGATTCCCGCTCGTCGGCGCCGACGATGGCCGCCTTGGCCTTGCAGCTCTCCGCGATCGCATGGCGCCGCGCGCTGGCCTCGGCGGAAATGATCCCCGCGCCATGGCCTTCGCACCAGGCAAAGAAGGCGGGATCGTTGATGAGGCCGTATTTCACCACTTCGGCATAGCCCGCCAGCAATTCGCGCCGCGGCAGCGTATCCAGCACCTCGATATCGGCCAGGACCAGGCGCGGCTGGTGGAAGCTGCCGATCAAATTCTTGCCCTGCGCCACATTGATCCCGGTCTTGCCGCCGACCGAGGAATCCACCTGCGCCAGCAGCGTGGTGGGCACCTGCA
>DASYRS010000101.1:0-4333 GCA_036004205.1 Dongiaceae bacterium | reverse complement strand
TTCGGCGCATGATAACACGTGAGTGGAGCGCGCATATCTTCTCTTCCCCCCTTGTGGGGGAAGGGGCCTTCTTTCTGTGTAGGCGCGATCGGTGTCTGACCTCTGGTGACTGCCGGAGGTTCGGCGCATGAGATTGAAAATCGTCCTGACCGGGATCGGCCTGGCTTTGCTGGCCGTGATCGCGCTCGCATTCACGATCCTGATGGCGACCGACTTCAACGATTATCGCGACCTGGTGCAGCAGCGCATGAAGGCCGCGACCGGCCGCGATTTGGTCATCGCCGGCAATATCGATGCCTCTTTCTCCCTCTCGCCGCGCCTCACCGCCAAGCAGGTCAGTTTCCGCAACGCCGCCTGGAGCGATCTGCCGCAGATGGCGAGCCTCAACGAGATCCAGGCGGAGATCGCCTTGCTGCCGCTGCTTTCCGGCCAGATCCGCATCAAGGAAGTCCTGCTGCGCGGTGGCCAGGTGGTGGTGGAGACGAACAAGCAGGGCGTCGGCAACTGGGTGCTCGACCTTGGACCGCAAACCGCGACGCCCACCTCGACCACCACCGCCAGCGGGTTGCCGCAGATCGACCGCATGACGATCGAGGACGTGACGCTGCTCTATCGCGACGGCGAGACCGGCACCAAGCAGACCCTCGCCATCAAGCGCTTCACGGCGGAGGATGCGCCGGGCGCCGGCATCCAGGTCACGATCAAGGGTGCGTGGAACGAGCGGCCGCTGGAACTGGCGGGCACGGTCGGCGCGCCGCGCCAGTTCACCGAAGGGCCATTGCCGCTCGACCTCAAGGGCAAGCTGGGCGACGTCACGCTCGGCCTGCGCGGCGACATCGGCGACCCGACGACCTTCTCGGACCTGTCGCTGGATATCGACAGCTCCGGCCCTTCGCTGGCGGCCTTGGGCGACATCCTTGGAATCGCGCTGCCGAACTCCGCCGCCTATACGCTCGACACGCGCCTCAATGGCGGCGCCGGCAGGTTCACTTTCTCCGACGCCAGCGCCAAGGTCGGCAATTCCGACGCGGCCGGCAATCTCGTGCTCGACACCTCGGCGCCGGTCACCAGCCTGACCGCGACGCTCTCCTCGCAGCGGCTCGACTTCAAGGATCTGGGGCTGGACGATGGCGGTGGAACCGCGAACTCCAACAGCGACGGCAGGCTGTTCTCCGCGGGGCCCTGGCCGACCGACTGGCTGAAGGACATCGATGCCGACATCACCTGGCCGATCGGAACCTTGGTGCGCGGCGGCGCCAGCGCGACCCAGGTGGCATTCTCGCTCGGGGTCAAGAACGGTGCCGCCACGCTGAAATATGTGAAGGCGCATATCGCGGGCGGATCGATCGACGGCAGCGGCACGCTGAAGCCGGCGAAGAACAATCCCGTGCTCGCCCTGAAGGTCGCCGCGAGCGACATCGAATCCGCGCCGCTCCTGAGCATGATGGGACTGGAGGACGTGCTGACGGTCGGGCGCGTCAACATGACGATGGACGTGAACGGACCGGGCACGTCGCTGCGCGCCCTGATGGCGGGGCTGAACGGCAAGGCCGGCTTCGCGACCGGCTCCGGGCAGGTGCGCAACAGCTTCGCGCGCCTGCTGCTCGCCAACCTGTTCGGGCTGCTGACGCCGTTCGGTGGCGATGGCTCGACCATCTCCTGCATCGCCGGCCATTTCGACATCAAGCAGGGCGTCGCCACCACGCGCGGCACGGTGGTCGACACGCCGAGCGCAACGGTGGTGGGCGCCGGCAATATCGATCTGCGCAATGAGCGGATCGACATGCGGGTCGATCCCAAATCGAAGAATGTGAGTCTCGCCGCGATTGCGGTCCCGATGCGGGTGACCGGGCCGCTGACCAACCCGAACGTCATCCCCGATCCGGTCGCGACCGTCGGCAACACGGTCGGCTTTGCCACCGGCACCGTCAATGTCGCGACCCTCGGCATTTTCGGCGCACTGACCGGCCTCGGCGAAGGCGATAGTCTCGGCGACAATCCCTGCGCGACCGCGGTCAACAACGCACTGTCGGCCAAGCCGCAAGGATCGACCGGCGAGAAGGTCCTGCAGGGCGTGGGCGGCACGGCGCAGGATATCGGCGAAGGCGCGGCCGACGTCCTGAAAGGCGTCGGCGAAGGCCTCGGCAATCTGTTCGGGCAGTGATCGATGCTGAGTGCGCCGCGCCGGTTCTATAAAAACGCCACCATCGCGTCCGCCGAAGGGGGCTGGGGCGTTCAGCTGGACGGCAAGCCGTTGCGCTCTCCGGCCAAGCGCCCTTTCGTGCTGCCGACCGAGGCGCTGGCCGCTGCCATCGCGGAAGAATGGCAGGCGCAGGGCGAGAAGATCGACCCGCATTCCATGCCGCTGATGCAGTTCGCAGCCACCGCGATCGACCGGCTGGCCGACGACCGCGATGCCTTGATCGTGGAGGTCGCGGCCTATGGGCACAGCGACCTCATCTGCTATCGCTCCGAGGAGCCGGAGACATTGGCGCGGCGGCAGGAGGCGGTGTGGCAACCGCTGATCGCCTGGGCGGCGGAGCGCTACGACGTCGCGCTCAACGTCACCACCGGGATCGTGGCGGTCGAGCAGCCGCCGCATGCGCTCGCGACCTTTCGCCGCCTCCTCGGCGCATGCGACCTCTATGCCTTGACCGCGCTGGCCGCGATCACCGGCAGTGCTGGCTCATTGGTCATCGCCCTCGCTCTGGCCGAGGGGCGCCTCAGCCCCGATCAGGCCGCCGACGCCGCGTTGCTGGACGAGTTGTTCCAGGCGGAGAAGTGGGGTAGCGATCCGGAAGCCGAGCGGCGCCGTGCCTCGATCCGCGCCGATCTGGCCGCCGCGAAACGATTCCACACTCTGTCGCGCCTGTAATATATTGAAATAATTGGTCCTTCGGCTTGCTAGTCGATAGCATGGCTTCGTGCTATGTGAGGCCACCTCGCAGTGCAACAAAAACGCCGCCCAAATTTCATAACGGCGCGGCCGGATCAGGGACAGCAGGGGATGCAGGAAGTCCTGAAGCAACTGGAAGAGAAGCGTGCCGCCGCGCGCGCCGGCGGTGGCCAGCGCCGGGTCGATGCCCAGCATGCCAAGGGCCGGCTCACCGCCCGCGAGCGTATCGAATTGCTGCTCGATCCCGATTCCTTCGAGGAATGGGACATGTTCGTCGAGCATCGCAACAGCGATTTCGGCATGCAGGACCAGAAGGTGCCGGGCGACGGCGTCGTCACCGGCTACGGCACCGTCAATGGCCGCTTGGTCTTTGTGTTCAGCCAGGATTTCACCGTGTTCGGCGGCTCGCTCTCCGAAGCGCATGCCGAGAAGATCTGCAAGGTGATGGACCATGCGATGAAGGTCGGCGCGCCGGTCATCGGCCTCAACGATTCCGGTGGCGCCCGCATCCAGGAAGGCGTCGCCTCGCTCGCCGGCTATGCCGAAGTGTTCCAGCGCAACATCATGGCATCCGGCGTGGTGCCGCAGATCTCGCTGGTCATGGGTCCCTGCGCCGGCGGCGCGGTCTATTCGCCGGCGATGACCGACTTCATCTTCATGGTGAAGGACAGCTCTTACATGTTCGTCACCGGCCCCGACGTGGTGAAGACGGTAACGCACGAGAACGTCACGCACGAGCAACTCGGAGGGGCGGTCACGCATTCGCAGCGCTCAGGCATCGCCGACCTCGCCTTCGAGAACGATGTCGAGGCCTTGCTGCAGGTCCGTCGCTTCATTGATCTGATACCGTCTTCGAATCTCGAGACGGCGCCGCCCCGCTCGACTCCGGACTCGATCGATCGCGACGAATTCTCGCTCGACACGCTGATCCCCGCCAATCCCAATAAGCCGTACGACATGCACGAGCTGATCTCGAAGGTGGTCGACGAGGGCGACTTCTTCGAATTGCAGCCGGACTATGCCAGGAACATCATCATTGGCCTCGCGCGCATGGGCGGCGACACGGTCGGGATCGTCGCCAACCAGCCGATGGTGCTGGCCGGCTGCCTCGACATCGATTCCAGCCGCAAGGCCGCGCGCTTCGTGCGGTTCTGCGACTGCTTCAACATCCCGATCGTGACGTTCGTGGACGTGCCCGGCGTCCTGCCCGGGACGGCGCAGGAATATGGCGCCATCATCAAGCACGGCGCCAAGCTGCTGTTCGCGTTCGGCGAGGCCACGGTGCCCAAGATCACCGTCATCACGCGCAAGGCCTATGGCGGGGCCTATGACGTCATGAGCTCCAAGCACATCCGCGGCGACGTCAATTTCGCCTGGCCGTCGGCCGAGATCGCGGTGATGGGTCCCAAAGGCGCGGTCGAAATCATCTTCCGGGCC
>DASYRS010000100.1:0-4983 GCA_036004205.1 Dongiaceae bacterium | reverse complement strand
GGCGACAAGACCTTCGTCGGCCAGATACATCAATGCTTCGGCCATCAATCCATCTCGAAGGTCGCGGGCGGCAAGCTCGACGTCGTCCACCGCACCGAGATCGCCGACGGCACCTACGAGCCGGAGGCCGACTACACGAAGATGGCGCTGTAGGGGCGGATGGCCCTTCCCCCATTGGAATCCCCCCTCTCCCCTCGCGGGAGAGGGTTGCGGAGGCTTAGCGAACGACGTGAGCTTAGCCGGAGCTGGGTGAGGGGGCGCGCCGCAGGCGCACAGCGCGCAAGCGCCGCAATTGCAGAGTATAGTAGGCGTGTTCTGGCGCTCTTGCGAGCGCGCGCACCTATCGGTGCGCTACCCCTCATCCAACTTCGGCTAAGCTCGGCTCCGCCTCGCCAAGCCTCCGTATCCTTCTCCCTCGAGGGGAGAAGGGACGTCGGGCGCGAGAGGCGGTCATGAACCAGCACGTCACGCCGCGGCACTGGGGCGGCTTCGTCGCGATGGTGGTCGGCATGTTCATGGCGATCCTGGATATCCAGATCGTCGCCTCGTCGCTCAAGGACATCCAGGCCGGCCTTTCCGCCAGCGCGGACGAGATCAGCTGGATCCAGACCTCGTACCTGATCGCCGAAGTCGTGATGATCCCGCTCACCGGCTATGTCGCGCGGCTGCTGTCGACCCGCGTCCTGTTCACCATCTCGGCCGGCGGCTTCGCGATCAGCAGCCTGCTGTGCGCCCTGGCCTGGGATCTCAATTCGATGGTGATATTCCGGGCGATCCAGGGATTCATCGGCGGCTCGATGATCCCGGTGACCTTTGCCGCCAGCTTCCTGATGTTCCCGCGCGAATGGCGCAACAACATCTCGGTGCTGATGGGGCTGGTCGCGACCATGGCGCCGACCATCGGGCCGTCGCTCGGCGGGTGGATCACCGAAGGCACCTCCTGGCACTGGCTGTTCCTGATCAATCTGGTGCCCGGCATCGCGGTCGCGGCCGTGGTGTGGACCTGCATCGACATCGACAAGCCGAACCGAGCGCTGCTGAAAGGCATCGACATCCTCGGCTTCGCGCTGATGGCCGTGTTCCTGGGCTGCCTCGAATATGTGCTGGAGGAGGGGCCGCGCGACGACTGGATGCAGGACGATCTGCTGCGGCTGCTCGCGATCGTCGCGGCGGTTTCCGCCATCGGATTTTTCTGGCGCATGTTCAGCTACAAGAATCCGATCGTCGATTTGCGTGCCTTCGCCGACCGCAATTTCGCGCTCGGCTGCCTCTACAGCTTCATCATCGGCGTCGGCATGTACGGCATCGTCTATGTGATGCCGCTGTTCCTGGCTCAGGTGCGCGGCTATAACGCGCTGCAGATCGGCGAGGTGATGTTCGTCACCGGCGTGTTCCAGTTCCTGTCGGCGCCGATCGCGGGCCGCGCGGCGCACGTGCTCGATCCGCGCGCGATGCTGATCCTCGGCCTCGTGCTGTTCGGCAGCGGCGTCTATCTGCAGTCGCAGCTGACGGCGGATTGGGGCTTCTGGGAGTTCTTCCTGCCCCAGGCGGTGCGCGGCCTCGCGCTCATGTTCCTGTTCATGCCGGTCAACATCATGGCGCTTGGCACCCTGCCGCCGGAACGGCTGCAGAATGCCAGCGGGCTCTACAATCTGATGCGCAATCTCGGCGGCGCGATCGGGCTGGCCGGCATCAACACCATCATGCAGGACCGGCTGGCGCTGCACTGGCTGCGGCTGGTCGAGAATTTGACGCCGGGCAATCCGAACATGCGTGCGTTCCTGGAGCGCGCGGGAGACGGCTTCTCGATCGGCCTCGGCGAAGCCGGCGACTCAGCGGCGGTGAAGCTGCTTGCCCGCATGGTACGCCACCAGGCCGACGTGCTGACCTTCAGCGACGTGCTGCTGCTGATGGCGCTGGTGTTCTTCGCCAGCGTCGCGCTGATCCCGCTGTTGCGCAAGCCGCGCCCAGCACCGAAGTCGAGCGGGGCGCATTAAGGCGCGACCGCCACCGGTCGGCGGTCGGCCTTACGAGAACCCCGCCACTTTGTGCGGCACGTAGGGCTCTTCCAGCGCGGCGATCTCTTCCGCCGACAGCTTCAACGACAAGGCCGCCACCGCATCCGTCAAATGGTGCGGCTTGGATGCGCCGATGATGGGCGCGGTCACGATGGGCTTGGCCAGCATCCAGCCCAGCGCCACCTGGGCACGGGAGATGCCGCGCGCCTTCGCGACCTCGGCCACGCGTTCGACCACCTTGCGGTCGGAATCCTCGGTCGCCTTGTAAAGCGTGCGGGCATATTCATCGGTGTCCGACCGCTTGGTGGTTTCGCTCCAGTCGCGGGTCAGGCGGCCGCGCGCCATCGGGCTCCAGGGGATGACACCGATCTCCTCGGCGGCGCACAGCGGCAGCATCTCGCGCTCTTCCTCGCGATAGAGCAGGTTCAGATGGTTCTGCATGCTGGCGAAGCGGGTCCAGCCATGGGCATCGGCGGCATAGAGCGACTTGGCGAACTGCCAGGCGAACATCGAGGAGGCGCCGATATAGCGGGTCTTGCCTGCCTTGACGAGATCGTGCAGCGCTTCCAGCGTCTCCTCGATCGGCGTCTCGTAGTCCCAGCGATGGATCTGGTAGAGATCGACATAGTCGGTGCCGAGGCGCTTCAGGCTGGCATCCATCTCGTTGAAGATGGCCTTGCGCGACAGGCCGCCGCCATTGGGGCCGGGGCGCATCTTCATATAGACCTTGGTCGCCAGCACGATCTCTTCGCGCTTGGCGAAATCGCGCAAGGCCCGTCCGACAATCTCCTCGCTGGTGCCGTCGGAATAGATGTTGGCGGTGTCGATGAAATTGATGCCGAGCTCGAGCGCCTGCTTGATCAGCGGGCGGCTGCGCTCCTCATCGAGAGTCCAGGCGTGGGTGCCGCGCTCCGGCACCCCATAGGTCATGCAGCCGAGGCAGATGCGGGAGACCTTAAGACCGCTCTTGCCGAGCCGGACATAGTCCATCGTTGCCTCCCTCAGGTGAAGCGATCGGGATCGGGGCCGATCCTGCCGCGATCATTGTCGAGCGTGGCGATCTTCGCCATGTCGTCCTTGGTCAGCTCGAAGCCGAACACATCGAAATTCTCGACGATGCGGGCGGGCGTGACGGATTTCGGGACCGCCACCAGCCCGTTCTGGATGTGCCAGCGCAGCGCGACCTGCGCCGGCGTCCTGCCATGCTTGGCGGCGATGGCGGCGATCAGCGGGTCCTTCATGACGCGTCCCTGGCCGAGCGGGCTCCAGGATTCGGTGGCGATGTTGTGGTTGGCGTGGAACTCGCGCTGCGCCTTCTGCTGGAAGCGCGGATGCAGCTCGATCTGGTTGATCGAGGGAATGATGCCGGTCTCCCCCAGCAGGCGCTCCAGGTGCGGAACCTTGAAATTGGAGACGCCGATCGATTTCGCACGGCCGCTCTTCTTGATCTCCGCCAGCGCCTTCCAGGTTTCGACATAGAGGTTGGCGCGCGGCGTGGGCCAATGGATGAGATAGAGGTCGACGTATTCGAGCCGCAGCCGTTTCAGGCTTTCCTCGAACGCCGCCGGCGCGGATTTGGCACCGTGACGGTCGTTCCACAGCTTGGTGGTGATGAAAAGCTGCTCGCGCGGCACGTCGGCGGCGCGGATGCCGGCGCCGACTCCCTCCTCATTGCCATAGATCGCGGCCGTGTCGATGGACCGGTAGCCGGCTTCGATCGCCGTCTTCACCGCCTTGGGGGCCTGCGCATTGTCGACCTGCCAGACGCCGAAGCCGATCTGCGGAATCTCAACGCCGTCATTCAAGCGAATATGAGTCTGTTGAACCATTGGTCTTTTTCCGAATTATGGGAGGGCAGCAGGAAATAGATTGGCAATGTGGAGGCGTTTGTCACCCCTGTTCTCCGGCATCATAATGTCGCGCAGTGCACCAAGGCGCGAGCAAATGCTTCAAGAGCCTTCCAAAAAGCCCCTTCCCCCCTTGCGGGGGAAGGTTGGGATGGGGGGTGCCGCCGCACGGCGGTAGACGAGGAAGACGCGCTTGAGCGTGTCAGCGGCACGATCATGAGCGCGTTACTCCCGACAATCGTGCGGCGTCACCCCCCATCCCGCTGCGCCTAAGCTCACTTCGTTCGCTAAGGCTCCGCAACCTTCCCCCACAAGGGGGGAAGGGGATCCTTCTGTGTGGTTTCGATTACGCCGCACCCACGATATGCGCGACCACTTCGTTCATGCTGGTCTGGGCGATCGGCTCGTCGCTGACGACGCGGCCCTGGCGCAGGGCGACGACGCGGTCGCACACCGCGAATACGTCGGTCAGGCGGTGGCTGATGAGGATGGTGGCGATCTTCTGGCGCTTCAGCTCGCGGATCAAATCCAGGACGTGCTCGACCTCGCGCACCGCCAGCGCTGCCGTCGGCTCGTCCATGATGACGAGCTTGGGGTTGAAGGTGAGGGCGCGGGCGATCGCGACGGATTGCTGCTGTCCGCCCGACAATTTGCCGACCGGATGGCGCACCGAGGGCACGCGAGCGCCGAGCTTGCGGATCATCGCCTCGGCTTCCTGCTCGATGCGCCCGCGGTCGATCATGCGGATCGGGGTGCCGAGCAGGCGCTTGGTTGGCTCGCGACCGAGGAAGATGTTGGAGGCGACGTCCTGCATGCGGGCGAGGGCGAGGTCCTGGTAGATCATCTCGATCCCGCGCTCGCGGATCTCGCCCGGCGAATGGCCGCTGATGTCGGCGCCGTCGAAATGGATGGTGCCGCCGTCCGGCTTGTGGATGCCGGTGATGATCTTCATCAGGGTGGACTTGCCGGCGCCATTGTCCCCGACCAGCGCCACCACTTCGCCGGCATCGATCTTGAGATCGACGCCGAGCAGGACCTGGACCGGGCCGAAATGCTTCTTGATGCCGTCGAGTTCGAGCAGGCTCATCGCTGACCCCGTGCCCGGTTGACCTGATCCA
>DASYRS010000099.1:0-4431 GCA_036004205.1 Dongiaceae bacterium | reverse complement strand
GCGCAGCTCGGCGGGAGAGAACTTGGCGAGGTCCTTGCCTTCGAACAGCACCTGTCCTTTGGTGATGCGCCCGACCGATCCCAGATATTGCATGACGGCGAAGGCGACCGTCGATTTGCCGCAGCCGGATTCGCCGACCAGGCCCAGCGCCTCGCCCTGGCCGAGCTTGAAGCTGATGTCGGGCACCACCTTCATTTCGCCGGCCCGCACGAAATAGGAGATGCTGACGTTGCGCAGCTCCAGCACCGGCGGCTTGGCGGCCGATGGCGTGGGGGCGGGTCGTGCTTCGGTGGCGACTTGCATCGGCTCTGTCCTAATCCCGCATGCTGATTTCGCGCATGCCGTCGGCGAGCAGGCTGAACCCGACCACCAGCGAAGTGATGGCCGCCGCCGGGAACAGCGACATGTGCGGAAAGATCGACATCAGCGCGTAGCTGTCTTTCACCATGCCGCCCCAATCCGGATCCGGCGGTGGCAAACCTAAGCCCAGGAAACCGAGCACGCCGATGGCGATGGTGGTGTAGCCCATGCGCAGACAGGCATCGACGATCAGCGGCCCGCGCGCATTGGGCAGGATCTCGACGAACATGATGTAGAAGGTGGATTCGCCGCGCATCTTGGCGGCGGCGATGTATTCGCGCTCGCGCAGCTCCAGCGTCATGCCGCGCACGATGCGCATGATCTGCGGCGAGGCGATGAAGATGACCGCCAGGATGATATTGAGCGCGCTCGGCCCGAACCGCATGATCACGATGATATAGAGCACGATGGCCGGGAACGACAGGATGATGTCCGAGACGCGGTTGATCAGGTTGTCGACCCAGCCGCGGTAATAGCCGGCGAGCAGCCCGAGCAGGCTGCCGATGGCATAGGCGACCGCCACCGCGACGGGAGCGACGGTCAAGACCGTGCGCGAGCCCCAGATCACGCGCGCGAGGATATCGCGGCCCTGCATGTCGGTGCCGAACCAGTGAATTGCGTTCGGGCCGGGCTCGATCAGCGCGTCCATGTCGTTGGAGTTGGGATCGAACGGCGAGATGATCGGCGCGAAGATCGCGACCAGGACCCAGAACACGACCAGCAGCGCGCCGATCATGCCGACCGGCGATTCGCGCAGCAGCCGGACCCGCGCCCAGGTGCGGGAGATTGAGCCAGCAGTCTCGCTCATCGCCATGCCTTGCTCTCCCTCAACTGAACCGGATGCGCGGGTTCAGCATCATGTAGCCCAGATCGCCGGCGATCTGGGTGCAGACCGAAACCAGCACCGCGAACAAGGACGCCGCCTGCACCGTCGCGACATCCTGCGACAGAGCCGAATCCAGCAGCATGCGCCCGAAGCCGGGATAGGCGAACACCGCCTCCACCACCACGACGCCGGTGATCATGTAGTTGATCTGCAGCAGGATGACGGTGAAGGGCGCGATCATGGCGTTGCGCAAGGCATGCTTCAGGATCACGTCGCGGAAGGTCAGGCCCTTGAGGATGGCGGTGCGGATGTAGGGCCGCGTCATCACCTCCACCATCGAGGCGCGCACCATGCGCACCACGTAGCCGAGGTCATAGAGCACAATCACCGCCACCGGCAGCACGAGCTGGAGCGCGATCGGCCAGCCGGCGCCGGCATCGAGCGGCGCGGTCCCGGGCAGCCAGCCGAGGCCGATCACGAAAATGCTGGCCAGGAACACGCCGGACGCGAATTCCGGGACCGAGGTCGTCACGATGCTGGCGACCGAGATGGTGCGGTCGAGCTTCGAGCCCTCGCGCATGCCGGCGCTGATGCCCAATAGGATTGACAGCGGCACCATCACCGCGAAGGCGAGCGAGGCCAGGATCAGCGTGTTGCCGAGGCGGTCCCAGATGATGTCGTTGACGGGCATCTTGTAGAGCGTCGAATAGCCGAGCTCGCCCTGGAGCACGCCGCAGAAGCGCGGCGTTTCTTCGGCCGGGACACCCGGCTTCACGCACCGGCCGGTCGGCTTGCCGTCCGCCGCCGAGGTGGCGGCCCAGCCGGGGAGCACGCCTAGCCACTCGAAATAGCGCTCATAGACCGGGCGATTGAGACCCAGTTCCTCCATCAGGCGGTCGCGCTGGTCCTGGGTGGAGAACGGGCCCAGCACCTTGGTCGCGACTTGGCCGGGCGTGAACTCGAAGGCGGCGAATACCAGGGCTGACACGACCAGCATCGTGAAAACCAGCGACGCCAGCCGCTTCAGAAAGAAAGCAAGCATCCGTCCCCTTCCGATTGCACTGGGCGGTGCTCGCGCCGGTCGCGCGGCCGCCTCCCTGGTCGTTTCTTATTGTCGCGATAAGAAGACCATAGGAACGTCAGGGTGTAAATGGAACCCCTGTCGCGACGCTCAGTGTCGCGTCAGCGACCGGGGGACGGTCAAGGCCAGACCCAAAGGTCGATCGCCTCGTTCCGGCCGCGCACCTTCTGGCCGGCCAGGCGGCGCATGCCGGCCAGCATGTCGTCGCGGCCGGCCCGGTGCACGCTGGCGACGAATTCCGCCGAGGCCACGATGGTGACCTTGTGCTCCTTGCCCATTTCCTGGAGCCGGCTGGCCACATTGACGGTGTCGCCGGCGACCGTGATCTGGCCCTGGCGCGCGCCGCCCAGGAGCGCTGCGATCACCGCCCCGTAATGCAGCCCGATGCGCAAACGCACCGGGTCCTGGCCGGCGGCCTCCAGATCGAGATTCCAGTCGCCGAGGATCTCGAGCAACTGCCGGGATGCCGCCAGGGCCCGCGCGGCATCGTCCGGCTTGGGTTCGGGCAGGCCGAAGATGATCATGGCGCCGTCGCCCATGAACTGCTCGATGACGCCGCGATTGGCGAGGGCAGAACGCTCGATCCGCCCGTGCAGGTCGCGCAGGAAGCCGACGGTCGCGGTCGGCCCCAGGCGCTCGGCCCGGCGGGTGAAGGCCGAGACGTCGACGAACATCACCGCGGCTTCCTGCGCGCGCTCGTTGAAGCTCGGGCTCTGCTGCTCGGCCAGGAACTCGGTCAACAGCGGCGACTGGTAGCGCGCGAGGTTGTCGCGCTCGTATTGCAACTGGCCGGAGATCCGCCGCTGCTGCACGATGCGCGCGGCGAAGGTGGCGAGACCGACGATCACCATCGCCAGGATGTAGGTCGTGGCGTCGAGCCAGAGATAGGCGGACGAAAAGGCGAACTGCACGCCCGCGAATGTCACGCCCCACAACGCGATCGTCGTTCCAGCCGCGACGACGAGCGAGCGTTGGTTGGCCGCGACGAAGGCGAGGGTCGCCAGCAGCGCGGCGACCGCGACGTCGATCGCGAAGGTGGAAGGGGCGCGCTGCAGATATTGCTGATGCGCGATGTTGGCGGCAGCCGTGGCCAGTGCTTCGACACCAGGCAGCTGCGCCGAGAATGGCGACAGGAACATGTCGCCGGAGGCCAGCGCAGTCGATCCGATGAAGATTGCGCGCCCGGCAATCCGGTCGGCCGGCACCTTGCCGTCGACCACGTCGATCAGGGAGTAGCTTGGGATCCAACCCTGCGGGCCGTAGTGATTGAGGCCGATCGTGTTGTTGGCGCCGATGGCGATGGTCAAGTCGCCGAGCCTGATGCTCTCGCCGACCCTCAGCTGCAGTGCCGAACGCGGCAGGTTCCGCAGCAGGCGTACGGCCTCCAGCGGCATGGCGGGCACGTAGTCGGCCGCTCCGATCGGCATTGCCAAGGCGATGCGCCGGGTTGCGCGGTCGGCGTCGCGCAACAGGTTGACGTGAGCCAGGCTGGCGTGCTCCGCCAGGCTCTTGATCGGGAGCAGGAAGCCAACGGAGCCGGCGGGCCGTTCCACGGCATCGTCGTTGGATTGCACCAGGCCGAAGAGATTGCGGCGCACCAGTTCCGGATCGGGCGTAGCTCCCGCTGCCTCGGTGGTCGCCAGGATTGCGTGGCCGTGCCGCGCCAGTGCCGCGCCCAGCACGGTATCGCCGGGTGATAAGCTGTCACCCTCGCTCGAGGCCTCGCGCTCGAGCAGCAGGAGGTCGATCGCCAGCACCTTGGCGCCCGCATCGGTCAGGCGGTCGATGCACGTGGCGATCGCCGCGCGTGGCACAGGAAAGCGTTGCAACCGCCCCAGGGTCTTGTCGTCGATGGCGACAATGGCGATCTCGTCCGGAACAGGCAGCGGCCCTCGCAGCAGATGCCGCAGGTCCAGCAGACGCCCTTCGAGCGCTGCGGTCAGACCGCTGCTCTCTCCCGGTTGCCACCAACCGATGGCGATCCCGGCGATCAGGCACAGGATGACCCAGTACCAGGGCAGCTTGCCAATGGTGGCGCGCAAGCGCGACCTCGCTATTGCAGGCCGAGCCTCGCCAGGACGTCGGCGACCCGCTTGGCACCCCATTTCTTCGGCGCCGCCATGGTGCCGTCGGCCGCCACGTCGACGCCGTAGGTCGGAGACAG
>DASYRS010000098.1:0-11412 GCA_036004205.1 Dongiaceae bacterium | reverse complement strand
GGCGATCCAGGCCATTGCGGCGGCGCCGTCCTCGGCCGCCAGGTCGCGGTCTTGTGTCGTCATGAAATCGTACAGCCTGGCATCGACTAGCGAGCGCGCATCCAGCGCCAGAACGCGGCGCGCGATCGCGCTCTTCGCGAGGCGCTGAGCCACGCTTCCGCCATTGCGCACCACGCGGACCGGGAAGGGCCAGCGCCGCCGGGCTTCAGCCGGCTCGGCGGTCGTGCCTTGGCCCACATCGATGATCACCTCGGCGGGCTGCACCTTGCGGTGCTTCAGGGCCTTCAGATGGCGCTCCAGCAGCGTCAATCCAAACATCCGCTCGCCTGCGCCGTGCGCAGCATCAATCCAAACAACGAACATCGGGGTCAGAAGCCTTCGAGGCGGATCAGCCAGAGTCCGCCGATGCTGGCGAACAGGAGGGCCGGCAGCCAGGCGGCGAAAAAGGGCGGAACGGCGCCGCTCTCGCCCAGCGATTGCACCAGGCCTTCGGTGATGAAATAGAGGAATCCGAGGCCGAACCCGATCGCCATGCCCGATGCGACGCCCTTGTCGCGCCGGCCGAAGCTCAAGGCGACCGGCGCGGCGAGCAGGATCATCAGGATCGAGCCGACCGGCAGCGCGACCCGCTTCTGCAGCCAGGTCTCGTAGAAGTAGGTCGGACGCACGCCGATCTGCTCGGAGGTCGCGAAGCTCCAGAGCCGCTTGGTGGTCATGGCTTGCGGCCGCTCGATCAGCTCAGAGAATTCCTGCGGCCCGAGCTTGGTGTCCCAGGTTTGGGTCGGAATCGAGGTGACCTCGGTCGGATGGCCGGGGATCACCTTGGTGTCCTCGACCTGCTCCAGCGTCCATTTGCGGGTCTTCACATCGAAGGTCGCGTGACGCACGAAGGTCTGGTCGATGAGGTTGCCGATCTCATCGCGGCTGTAGAGGCGCATGTTGAACAGTTCCAGCCCCTGCTTCTCGACCTGCCCGACCTCCACGACCATGTTGCCGTCCTGCACCCAGACGCGCTGATCGTCTTCGTCGTTCTTGCTCTTCTTGTCGACATAGAGGTCGCGCTCCATCAGGTGATTGATGGCGCGCGGCACGACCTGATCGGTCAGCACGAAATGCAGGGCAGCGACCAGGCCGACCGCCGGCAGGAAGGTCAACAGGATCTGGTAATAGGGCGCACCGGCCGATTTCAGCGCCAGCGTCTCGTTGCTGCGCTCGAACTTCGCCAGCGACAGCAGCGCCGCCATCAGGACGCTGAAGGGAATGAGGAAGACGGCGAGCTCCGGCAGGCGCCAGATCGCATATTCGATCACGGCGCCGGCGTCGCGCGGATGGCGGTCCAGCACCTCGTCGCTGTTGTTGAGCAGGTCGACGACCTGCAGCAGCGAGGTGAAGCTGATCCACAGGACGAAGAAGTTCCACAGGAACGTCCGCAGCGCATAACGCGTGAAGGTCATCATGCCGGGCGTCTCCGGCGGAACAGCGTCAACCAACGCGCCCTCAGCCACTTCAAGCCATCGTCGATGGCGCCGAACACCACCGCGAATGGGTCCTGGTTGAGACGCGAGTTCGCCACATAGAACAGATAGAGGCTGCCGAGCGCGACCGCGAGGAAGGGCAGCCATAGCCCGACAAAAGACGACAGCCGCCCGTTCTCCGCCATGTCCTTGCCGAAATTCAAAGCCTGGTAGTAGACGATCAGGATCGCGATGCCGACCACGATCCGGACGCTGGTCGGTTGCCGGCGCGAGGTCAGGCCCATCGGGATCGCCAGGAACGGCAGGAACAGCACCGTCAGGGTGCGAACGATGCGATAGTTGATCTCGGCCAAAACGTCATCCTGCCCGACATTCTGCCATCGCTCCACGCGCGCCCGGATGAGCTCCAAGAACGACAATTCCGACTCGCCGCCGCGCGCGCGGAACGGCTCGGGTGCCACCACCTCGAGCGGGAGGCTGGACTCGCCGAACGTGGACGCCTTGCCGCCAGTTCCGTCCGGCTTGGAATCGACGCGGACGCCGTCGCGCAGGATCAGCGTCAGGGCGAACGTCCTCGGATCGTTCGTCAACTCGCCGGTCTGGGCAGACAGTGCGATGTTGTTGCCGTTGTCGTCAGTCTCCTGGATGAAGATCTTTCTCAATGTGCGCCCACCGTCGGCGATGTCGCCGATGAGGATGGTCTTGCCGCCAAATCCGCTGAAGAAAGCGCCGCGCTCGATCGCCGAGTTCCACGACGTTTCCGTCACCAGATAGACCAGGGCACGATAGGCATAGCGGGTGTAAGGCTGCAGGAAGCCGAGAATGATGGCCGATGCCACGGTCAGCACCACCGCCATGACCACCATCGGCGCGGCGAGCCGCCGCAGCGACAGGCCGCTGGCGCGCATCACGTCGAGCTCGCTGTCGTTGGACAGCCGCAGCGTCGCATAGAGGATGCCGACGAAGAACGCCGCCGGGATGGCGATGGCGAGGTAGTGCGGCACTAGGTTGCCCAGCATCTTCAGGATCAGCGTCAGCGGGCCGCCGCGGTTGGCGAACAGGTCCAGGAGGCGGATCAACCGCTCCAGCAGCAGCGCCGCCATGCCGATCACGATCGCCCCCGCCAGCGGCCAGCAGACCCGCTTCAGCATGTAGCGATCGATCAGGGATAGACGGAACATCGCGGCGCTCTACCTCAATCCTTGCGCCAGGCCGCGCGCAGCGCATCGCGCACCGCTTCGGCAAGGGCAGCGTCGGCTTCGACCGGCTGCGTCAGATCGACCGGCTTGGGCCAGAACCGGTCGCTGTGCATCCGGCCGGCGAACTCGCGCGCGCTTTCATAGCGCGGCAGAACGTGGAAATGAACATCGGGGTCGACCATCATCAGCATCAGATAGTTCAACTTGTCCGGCCTGAAGCTGCGCGTCAGCGCGGCATCGAGATCGGCCGTCACCTGCGCCAGCTCCTCGAACGCGCGGACGGAGATCTGCGAGAAGGCCCGGGCCGCGTCGCCGCACACCAGGACCAGGGCACCCAGGGTCGCCTGCTGCGGCCGCGCCAGCACCAGCCAATGGCGGTACTCGCGAACCAAGCTTGCCGGATGGCCGAACTTAACGGCCGTCGCATTCGGGGTCGCCATCTGCCCTCAAATTCCCTGTCTCTGGATCAGGCACCGCACCGCAATGAGGCGCTTGGCGGCCTGATTCGGCTAGCACAATCGCGAGCCCGAGCGGATTGTCAATGCCGCAGTGCGGGAATAGTTAACTCGAAGCCGCCGCTTGGGGCAAACCGCCCCTGGTCGCCGCTGAGCCCGCGAATTTCAACCGCGATCTTCCAATCCTGCTCCACATGGCTGATTCGATAGAGATTGTAGGCGGCCGCTTCCTTGTGGCCGGACCGGATCGCGGAGGCGGATGGAACACCGATGACCGGCGTCTCGCCAATCCGCCCCAGGCCGGCCACGTGGGTATGGCCGTGCAGAATCAGCTCGGCGCCGGCATCGCGCACCACATCCGCGAATGCCTGCGCGTCCAGCAGCGCCTTGCGCTTGTAGGCGCCGCCGGGGAAGGGCGGGTGATGGATCAAGACCACCCGGCAGGCGCCGCTCTCCTTCAATTGCGCGAGCGTGCTGCGCAGCGCCGCCAGTTGCGCCGCGCCCAGCCTGCCGGCCGCGACAAGCAACGGCATCGGAACGGCGGTTGAAAGTCCGACCAGGGCCAGCGGCCCGACACGCCGGACGAACGGGAAGGGGTCGAGCGCGGTCGAGCCCTCCGCCCGCTCCCACGCCAGATCGGTCATGTAATCGCGCCAGCGGCCGATGCCTTCGGACTGCGGCATCGCAACATAGGCATCGTGATTGCCCGGAATGACCGTGACCTTGTCCGCGGCGCCAAGGCGCCGCAGCCAGCGCGCTGCGTTTTCGAACTCCCCGGGCAGCGAGATGTTGACCAGATCCCCGGTCACCGCAACGTGATCGATCGCCTGGCCCGCCATGTCGGCGAGCATGAGGTCGAGCACCTGCGACAGATGGATCCGGCTGCGGTTCAGCCGCCAAGACAGCCAGCCGCTCAGCCGCTTGCTGGCGAGCATCCAGGGACGGTCGACCGACCATTCGGCCAAATGCGGGTCGGAGAGGTGCGCGAGGACGAACATGGGCCTGTTTGGCCGTATTTCAGAGCTTGCGTCAAGCCTTGGCGTCTGCCCGGAAGTGCTTGAATTTCCTGGTAGACGCGGCGGTCCCAGCCCGATATTCCTCATCCGCCCATCGACCCCGTCGGAGTCTTCCTTGTGTCGGCCGAGCGAGCCAGCATCGCCTTTTGCCTGATCGGCGACAGCGACCTCATCCTATTCAGCCTGTCGTCCCGCGAGCGTCTGCGCCGCGCATTCCGCCGCGCCGGCGTGGCGGCCGAACTGCCGGCCGGCGAGCTGGAATCCGGCGAAGGCTCGGCGATCGTGATCCGTGCCGACTACGCGTTCGATGAGGCGCTGATCAAAGGGATCGTCAACTCGCCCGGCGTCGCCTTGAAGGCGGAGAATGGCGAGATCGTCGCGGCGCACGGCGAGGGCGTGGAGAACATCCGGTCCGCCTTCGCGCTGGTCAGCGAACTCGATGAGGCGGCGGCGGTGAATTTCGAGGCACAGGATGCCGCGACCCTGGCCAGCGCATACCAGAAGGCGCTGCGCAAGCGAGCCAAGCCGATCCTGCTGCCATTGGACGGCGCGGACGCCGCCACGGTGGAGCGCGCCTTGTTCGGCAGCTCCTACAAGGGCGTCACCGATCTGGTCACCAAATATATCTGGCCGCTGCCAGCGCTGCTGGTCACGCGCCGGTGCGCGCGGCACGGCATCAGTCCCAATGTCGTGACCTGGATCAGCCTCGGGTGCGTGGTGCTGGCGACATACCTGTTCTGGCACGGCTGGTTCGTTGCCGGCCTGCTGGCGGCATGGGCGATGTGCTTCCTCGATACGGTAGACGGCAAGCTGGCGCGCTGCACGCTCACCTCCACCAAGCTCGGCGACGTCTTCGATCACGGCATCGACCTGCTGCATCCGCCGTTCTGGTACTATGCCTGGTTCATCGGCCTCGGGCCGTTCCTGGCGTCGAGCTTGCAGTGGGCGCTTTGGGTCGTGATTTTCGGTTATGTCGCCGGCCGCCTGCAGGAAGGGCTGTTCATCTGGCGCTTCGGGATCGAGATCCATACCTGGCGGCCGGTGGATTCCTGGTTCCGCCTGATCACCGCGCGGCGCAATCCGAACCTGCTGATCCTGACCGTCGCCGCTCTGTCGCAGGCGCCGGATCAAGGGCTGCTGGCGGTCGCCTGGTGGACGATCGCGAGCTTCATCTTCCATGCCGTGCGGATCGTCCAGGCGTTCGCGGCGCAATTGAGCGGGCGCGCCCCTGTATCGTGGCTGCAGGCCCAATCCGCGGCAGGGTCGTCCACCACATGACGCGCATTGGCGTCCTCAGCAACGCGCATAGCCGCCGCAATCAGAGCGCGCTGCCGGCGATCCATCGCATGCTGGCGGAGTTTCCCGATGTGGCCCATGAGCGTTTCCAACATATCGAGGCGATGCCGCAGGCGGTGGCGGCATTGGCGCACAAGGGCGTCGATCACCTGGTCATCAATGGCGGCGACGGCACGGCGCAGGCGGTGCTGGGCGAGTTGCTGGAGCGCTCGCCGTTCCCGGCGCGGCCGCGCCTGACCTTGGTCGGCGGCGGTATGACCAACGTCATCGCCCACGATGTCGGCGTTCCCAGCCCCCCGGTCGAGGCGCTGGCTCGCATCTTGAAGCGGGCGCGCAACGGAGACGTTGGGGACGTGTTGCGCCGCACGACCATGGCCGTGACGTGCAGCGGACAAAACCGCACTGAATACGGCTTCCTCGCCGGCGCCGTCGGCTTCTATCAGGGCACCCGCCTGACACGGCGGGACATGCACCGGGTTGGATTGCGGCAGAGCTTCGCGACCAAGGCCGGCATTGTCTGGTCGGTCGTGCGATTGCTTCTGCATGGAGAAGGGGATCGCTCCGGGCTGCATGGCGAGCGGGTCGCGATCGGCCTCAACGGCGCGCCGCCGCAAGAGGCGCCCTATCTGTTCATCCTGGCGACCACGCTGGAGCGCCTGCTGCCCGGCGTGATGCCGTTCTGGGGTCACGATCATGGTGCGATCAAGCTCACCACCATCGCCTCGCCGGCGCAGCGCTTCGGGCGCGCCGCCATTTCGGTGGTGCGCGGGCGGCCACGGCACTGGATGCATCATGCCGGCTATGCCAGCACGCGCGCCGACCGAATCTCGTTGCACCTCACCAGCCCGATCGTGGTGGATGGCGAAGTGTTCGACCCGGGACCGCACGGCCATGTGGAATTGAGCGCCGGCCCGGCCGTCGAGTTCCACCGGTACTAGCGATGGATGCGCGCGCCGAGCTGACCCATCTCATCGCGCAGGAACTGGCGCAGCCGGTCGCGCCGGCCGTGCAGGCGATGGCCAATGCGGTCCGCGCTCGCCATCCGGAGGCCGCGCTGGCGGTGCTGTTCTATGGATCGTGCCTGCGCCGGCCGGAAAGCCTGCTGGCGGACTCGCTGCTCGATTTCTATCTCCTGGTGGACGACTACAAGACGGCCTATGGCGGCGCGCTGGCGGCGCTTGCCAACCGCATGCTGCCGCCGAACGTGTTCTATCTGGAAGCGCGGCACGGCGATGCGACCCTGCGCTGCAAGTACGCGGTCATCTCGCTGGCGCAGTTCCAGTCCGGCATGTCGCGCGCGACCGACAACGTCTCGCTGTGGGCGCGGTTCTCGCAGCAAAGCCGGCTGGTGTGGTCGCGCAGCCAGGACATCGGCCAGGTGATCGCCGGCGCCTGCGCCGAAGCGGCGCTAACGATGCTGAGTAATGTCCTGCCACTGGTCCAGGGCGGCGCGGAGGCGATCTGGCAGCGTGCGTTCGAGGAGACCTATCGCGCCGAGCTGCGCTCCGAAGGCAGCGTGCGGGCGATCGAGTTGGTGGAAGCCGATGCCGAACGCTACCGGCGCGTCGCGGCGTTGAGCCGCCAGATACTGGGTGAGCGGGCCCTCGCCACCGCCGAAGCCTCTGCCGCGGCTTGGCGGCGGCGGCGGCGGACCAGTAAGCTGCTCAACCTCGCGCGCCTGGTGAAGGCGACCTTCACGTTCGACGGAGCGCTCGATTACGTGCTGTGGAAGGTGAAGCGGCATTCCGGCGTGGTCGTGCCGGTGACGGACTGGCAGCGCCGCCACCCGCTGTTGTCGGCGCCGGTGCTGGCCTGGCGGCTGTATCGCCTGGGCGCGTTCCGGTAGCCGAAAAAACAGCAGCGCGCCGAACGAGCGCGCTGCCGGTCTCTCGAGAAAAGAACTTACTACTCGGCGGCGGCGATCCGGACGGAGCGGTCGGCGATGAGGCCAAGCTCGATGCCGACCTTGGTCACCACGTCGATCACGCGCTGCAGCTGCTCTGTCGCATGGGCGGCGCAGATCGAGCAGCGGAGCAGGGCGGTGCCGCTGGGCGTTGCCGGCGGCAGCGCCAGGTTCACATAGACGCCGTTCTCCAGCAGGCCATGCCAGGCACGCGCCGCGAGCGCCGGATCGTTGATATGGACCGCCACCACCGGGCCCTTTTGGCGGCCCAGCTTGAAGCCGGCCGCTTCCAGCCCGTGGTAGAGCGTGTCGACATTGCGCCACAGCCGCACCATCAGTTCCGGATGGGCGCGCAGCTTCGCCAGTGAGGCGCGCACCGACGCGACCAGCGAGGGCGGCATCGAGGCGGTGAACATGTAGGGCCGGCACGAAACGCGCAGGATCTCGAACTCCGGATGGTCGGAGACCAGGAAGCCGCCGATCGCGCCCATGCTCTTGGAGAAGGTGCCGGTCACGAAATCGATGTCCGCGTCGACGCCTTCCTGCTCCAGCAGGCCGCGGCCGCTGCGGCCCATGACGCCCATGGAGTGCGCTTCGTCGACCAGCAGATAGGCGCCGTGCTTCTTCTTGACCGCGACGAATTCCTTCAGCGGCGCGTGGTCGCCCAGCATCGAATAGATGCCCTCGACCACCACCAGCTTGTTACCCGGCTCGTTCGCGATGCGCTGCAGGCGCTTGTCGAGATCGACCGGATCGTTGTGGCGGAAGCGGATGACGGTCGCGCTGCCCAGCTTGCAGGCGTCGTAGATGCTGGCATGGCTGTCGGCGTCGATGATCACGAAATCGCCGGGCCCGACCAGCGTGGAGATCGCGCCCAGATTCGCCTGATAGCCGGTCGTGAAGACCATGCAATGCTTCTTGCCGTAGAAGTCGGCGAGGTCGCTCTCCAGCGCCTTGTGGCAGGAGTAGGAGCCGTTGGCGATGCGCGAGCCGGTGGTGCCAGTGCCGAACTCCTGGGTCGCGCGCTGCGCGGCGGCGACGCAATCGGCGTCGAACGTCAGGCCCAGGTAGTTGTTCGAGCCGCAGAGGATGGTCGGGCGACCCTCGATCACGGCCTCGGTGGCGGAAACGATGCGATCCATTTTCACGCCGAACGGATCGGCGCCGCACGCCTTTACGGCTCCGTGCACCTCACGGATCGTCTTGAAGCGGTCAAACAACCCCATAACTTCCCCCTATGCCCCCGTCTTGCTCGCGTAGATCGTGTCGGCGAGCTGGCCGACCGTCGCGATTTCCGGTACTAAATTGAGCGGGATCGACACGTCGAAGCGGTCCTCCAACTCCATCATCAGGTCCATGACTTGCAGCGAATCCATTGTCAGGTCCTCGGCGATCACCGTCTCCGACGTGATCGCGGCGTCACCGGCGCGGAAGCGCTCCAGCAAGCGTGCGATCTCTACGAAGATGCCGTCCCTGGTCAAAGCCAGGCTCGATTGGATGGCTGCGGTGCCCACGATCTAAAACTCTTATCCCTGTCAGTTCCTGCGGCGATTACATGCCTGTGACAGGCTCGCCGAATCCCCGAGCGACATATGTGATTCATTTGGGCGTTAGGGTTAAATGACAAATTGTTACCGAATGTTACAACTCAATCGAATCAATGAGCTAACTAGTTAAATTCTTATAATAACTGAACTGAGCGATACCATTTTGCCGCGTCGCGGAATCCGCTCCAGGCATCGAATGCCGGATGCCAGGCGGAGGCATCCTGGAGCCGATTCCCCCGCACCACCCAGTCCGGCCAGTAGATTTCGGCGACCTTGTGGGGGACCAGGACGCGCGGCTTTCCATCGATCCTGGCCAGCAGCCGGTTGGCCTCGGCCGCCAGGGTCAGCCCGCCCCGGGGCAGTCGCAGCCCCGCCGGCTTGCGGCCCACCGCCTCGCCCAGGGCGCCGAGGATGTCGGGCCAGCGATAGCCGCCGGGCACGCCGTCGTCGACCTCGAACGTCGCCTGGGGCGAGCCCGACCGGTCGAGGCAGGCCACGATGGCATCGGCCAGGTCGGTGACGTGGATCATGGACAGGGCGGTGTCGGCCGACGCCGGATAGGGGACGAGCCCGAATTTCGCCGCCTTGAACAAAGGCAGGATTTCCCGGTCGCCGGGGCCATAGACCGCCGGCGGGCGCAGGATGGTCCAGATCCGCTCCCCGGCCAGTGCCAGCACCTTCTGCTCCGCCCGGTGCTTGCTGTCGCAATAGGGCGACAATTGCGGCTCGCGCGCCGCCAGGCTGGAGATGTGGACCAGCATGGCCGTGGGCGCCGCGACGGCCGCCGCCCGCAGCAGGCGTTCGGTGCCGCCTTCGTTCGCGCTGTAGAAGTCCTCGCGGCGCAGCGCCTTCACCAGCCCGCCCAAATGGATGACGGCATCGGCGCCGCTTACCAGCCGCTCCAGCGCGGGCCCGTCGGCCAGATCGCCGAGCACCAGTTCGAACCGATGATAGGGGGATAGCAGCTCGGCGGGATGGCGGCGCGCCAGCACCCGCAGGTCCCAGCCTTTCCGTTGCAAGGCGGAAACGACATGGCGGCCGATGAAGCCGGTCGCGCCGGTCACGGCCGCCAGTTTCGCCACTAGGCGCCCACGGCCGCGTCGAATTGGTCGTAGGCGCCGCTGAGATAGTTGGCTTTCGCCTTGGTGCGGCTGAGCTTGCCGGACGAGGTTTGCGGCAACGCCTTGGGCGGCACCATCGCAACCTTGGCTTCGACGCCATGGGCGCGCTGCAGCAGGGCATAGACCTCGCGCCGCAGCTTTTCGCGCTGAACCGGATCGCCGATGCGGCATTGCACCAGCACCACGACCGTCTCGCCGTCATTCTCGTCGACCGAGAAGGCCGCGACGTCGCCGCGGCGCAGATCGTCCAGTTCCTCCGCCGACCATTCGAGATCCTGCGGCCAGATGTTACGGCCGTTGAGGATGATGAGATCCTTGGCGCGGCCGGTGATGACGATCTGCTGGTCGAGCAGGTAGCCGAGATCGCCGGTGTCGAGCCAACCGTTGCCGTCCAGCACTTCCGCCGTCATCTCCGGCTGCTGGTAATAGCCGCCCATGACGCTGGGCCCGCGGAAAAAGATGCGGCCGACGCTGCGTTCCGGCAGCACATGGCCGGACGGGTCGCGCACTTCGAATACGTGCCCCTGCAAGGCATGGCCGCAGGCAACGAAGGCGCGCGATTTCGGCCCATGCGGCGCGACAACCGCCAGATTGCGCTCCGCCAGCGCCTCGCGGTCGATCTCGTCGACCACATAGCGCCGGTTCAAGGGCGCGAAGCTCATGGCGAGCGTGGTCTCCGCCATGCCGTAGCTCGGCACGAAGGCGGTCGGGCGGAAGCCGTGCGGTCCGAACGCGTCGGCGAATTTCTGCAGGATCGGATGCTGCACCATATCGCCGCCGATGCCGGCGCCGCGCCAGGTCTTGAGATCCAGCTTGACCTCGCTGCCTTCGCGCAGGCGGCGCGTGCACAGCTCGTAGCCGAAGCTGGGGCTGTAGGAGAGCGTGCCGCCATATTCCGAGATCAGCTTCAGCCAGGTCAGCGAGCGGCGGGCGAAATCGCGGGTCGCGATGTAGTCGATCGACATCTGCGTGGTCAGCGGCACCAGCATGAAGCCGACCAGCCCCATGTCGTGATAGAGCGGCAGCCACGAGGTGCAGCGGTCGCCGCGGTTGATGTCGAGCCCGTCGAGCGTGATGGCGTTGGCGTTCGCCATAATCGAGCGCTGCGGAATGTCGATGCCCTTGGGGAAGCGGGTGCTGCCCGAGGAGAATTGCAGATAGCTCTGATCGCCTTTGCCGAACGGGCGCAGATCGGCGCCGTCGCGCGGCAGGGAAGCGAAGTCCTTCGGCCCGCCGACCAGTCTCAGATCGAGCCCCTGGGCCGCTTCCGCGAGGAAGGTCAGAAATCCGTCGGGTGCCATCGCCGCGACGGCGCCGCAGCCCGTCAACTGATGGCGAAGCTGCTCGACATAGGCCGCGCGGCCGCCGAGGGTCATCGGCAAAGCGACCGGCACCGGCAG
>DASYRS010000097.1:0-4214 GCA_036004205.1 Dongiaceae bacterium | reverse complement strand
TTGGCGTCGCCACCGCCGATCATCAATGTGAAGCCTACGACCCAGACCTCGAGGACATCCGCGACTTGTGGGAGCAGCGCCTGAATCAGACGCTTCGGGGGCGGGCGACCGACTTCTGGAATCGCTACCCCGAAGACGTTGACCTAGCGCGGGCGCTCGGCTGCAAGGCGTTCCGCATCTCGATCGCCTGGTCGCGGGTCGAGCCTTCTGCCGGCCAGTTCGACGACCCGGCGTTCGAGCATTACCGCCGCCTGATCACGACGATCCGTGCGGCCGGGATGGAGCCGATCGTCACATTGCATCACTTCACCTGGCCGGTGCATGTCGAGGAGCGCGGCGGCATGATCGCCGACGACTTCCCGGCGATCTACGCTCGCTACGTCGCCGAAGTCGTCAACCGGCTCGGCAAATTGGTGCGCTACTGGATCACCTTCAACGAGCCGACCCAGCTTATCTACGGCTATGTGAAGCCCTGGTGGGAGCGCAACTACCCCGTGCCGCCGGGCCTGCCCGAGGGCGCGACGACGGATGAACAGCTCGCGGCGGTCGCCAAGCTCATGCGCAACCTGTTTCTGGCGCATACCGCCGGTCGTGCGGTGATCAAGCGCGCTACACCCGAGGCGCTGGTGGGTTCGAACCCGTTTCTGCTCGGCCTGCCGGTCTGGCTCCAGCGCTTCGTCGATCGGCGCGTCACCAGCCTGCGCGACCCCGACGATTTGATCAGGCAGGGCCGGCGCTTCGCCGAGCGGGCGTTGCTTGAGAAGGGCGATGTGGATGTCATCGTCGCGACGCTGACGATGACGCCCGAACGCGCTGATCAGGTCGCTTTCTCGGAGGTCTACTATGTCGCCGGCCAGACGCTGCTGGTGAAGGATGGCAGCGCCGTCCAGGGGCCGCAGGATCTGGTCGGCCAGGCGGTCGCGGTCGTGAGCGGCTCGACGGCCGAGGCCGCGATCCGCACAGGCATTCCAGAGGCCGCCGTCCGCGCCTTCGCCGACTATGCCGCGGCGCGGGCCGCGCTCGACGCCGGGCAGGTCGCCGCGATCCTGGCCGACAATACGATCCTGCTGGGGATCATGCAGCAGAATCCAGGGCAGTACCGGCTGGCCGGCGATCTGCTCACGGAGGAGCCGTACGCCGCCGCCGTCGTGCGGGGCGCGCCGCCGCTGCTGGACGCCGTGGACGGCGCGGTGCAGCGCTTCAAGGAATCGGGCGCATGGGCCGCGAGCTTCGCGCGCCATTTCCCTGGCCGGCCCATCCCGCCGCCGCCACGCCTGGCCGTGCGCGCGACGCTCGCCGACATCAGCGGGACTCAAGTCGCCTCGGCAGCGGCCCAGCAGCCCGGCGTGCTCAATGCGCCGCTGCCGCTCGCGAAGCCGGGGACGCTGCTGCGGCGCATCCAGGATCGCGGCTACATCGTCGTCGCCGTGAAGCAGGACGGACTCGGCTTCGGCTACCGCGACCCGAACACCGGCGAGTGGAGCGGGCTAGAGATCGACCTGGCGCGGGCGATCGCGCAGTACATCTTCGGCGACGCCGACAGGGCGCGCTTCCGCCCAGCCACGACCGAGGAGCGCATCCCGCTGCTGCGCTCGATTCTGCGGATCTTCGACCCGCTGCTCAAGCAGTTCAGCACCCTCTCGACCGCGCTCACGAGCAACTGGTGGCACCTCGGCATGGCCGGGAAGCTGCCGGAGTTCCTGTGCCCGCGCGAGTGCGTCGGACAGCAGGATTACGTCGGCTTCGACTATTACTGGGGCATCGCCGCGCTGCAAATCAATCGCATTCAACGGCTGCTGGACGCGGCGGCGGGTCGCTTCGACCGCGCACCAGTCTGGCCGGGCGCGCTCTATGGGATGCTGAAGTATCACGCGGATCTATTGCCCGACAAACCGATCCTGCTCATCGAGAACGGCTCGGTGGAGGTCGCCGACGGCGTCGATCGGGTAACCTACATCCGCCGGCACATTCGTGAGGTGCAGCGCGCCCGCCGTGACGGCGTGAATGTGATCGCCTACATCTGTTGGAGCATCACGTCGAACCGCGAGTGGGGTCTGAAGTTCGACAAAGGCAGCGACTTCGGGCTGTACCACATCGAGCTCGATAGCGACCCGGAGCTGAAGCGCGTGCCGACCGCGGCAGCGGAGGCGTACCGCGAGATCATCAGCAATCGTAAAGTGTAAGATGTAATATCAATTGAGTGTGACCAAAATCCGTGGGGCCACGTCACGACAGCCTGGGAGTAGGCGATGGATTACGTACAGACGTTGAACGGCACGACCATCTGCGGGATAATCGGTAGCGCCAACCATCGATTATCCGACAGGAGTATCGCCATGCCGCCCAACGCCATGCCCATTGTACAGCAGGTCCAGCAGGACTTTCAGGCGCTGATTGCCTACCTCACCGGACCAGACACTCAAACCCAGACGGCCTACATGGTCGAAGTGATGCTGTTTCGTAAGCTGCTCTCCCTGGGCGCCGCCCTGTTGCACCTGTTCTTTGCCACACGTGCTGCCGAGCGCCCTGGCGCACCGACAGCGGCTGATGGCACGCTGATGACCTATCACGACCAGCGCCTGACATCCTACTACTCGGTCTTTGGCAAGCTGCAATTCCCCCGCCATTATTTCACCGCACCCGGCCAGCCTGGCAGCTGTCCATTGGACGCCACACTGAGCTTGCCCGAACACTGCTATTCCGATCTGCTGCGCGAGTGGACTGGCTATGACGCCACCGATGGCGCCTATCGCGAGACGAGAGGCACCATCGAGCGCATTCTGGGGCTGGATCTCTCGATCCAGGCCCTCGAAACGAATGTGCATGAGGACGCGCGGGATGTGGCGGCCTTCTATGCCCAGCCACCTGCGGCCAGCGCCCCAGCGAGCAGCGGGAGCATTCTGGTCGTGCAAGCTGATGGCAAAGGCGTCCCGATCGTCCAACCGCCGCGTGCCGAGGCGCCGGTGCGCCTGGGGAAGGGCCAGAAACGCACTAAGAAGAAGGAGGCGATCGTCACCAGCTTGTACACCATCGCGCCCTACCTGCGCAGGCCGCAAGATGTGCGGGCGGCCTTGCTCCACGAGGAGCGCCGTGCGGATCATCCCACTCGCCCGCTGCCAGTGGGCAAAGAGACCCGCGCAACGCTGGCTGGGAAAGCGGCCGCGATGCAGCTCCTCCAGCAGCGCACGGCCCAGCGCGACGGCGGGCATATCCTGGCCCATGTGGCGCTGACGGATGGGGCCGAGAGCCTGCAGCAGCACATGACCAGCACCTTTCCGGCCTACACACTGATCTTGGACATCATCCCTGCCAGCGAATACGTGTGGGATACCGCCAGCGCGGTGCTGGGGGAGAGCAACCCCGCGCGGACGGCGTGGGTCGCCGCCAAGCTCGACCTGATCTTGGCGGGCCAGACCGACACGGTTATCAGCCAGCTCAGCCAGGAGGCCGCCCGTTCCACGTGGAGTGCGGCCCAGCGGCAGGTCATCCAGCGGACCATCGGCTATTACGAGCGCAACCTGGCCTATATGCGCTATGACCACTATCTGGCGCAGGGCTGGCCAATTGGCACGGGCGTGGTGGAAGGCGCCTGCGGCCACCTGGTCAAAGACCGGATGGAGCAGGCCGGGATGCGCTGGGTGCAGGACGGCGCCCAGGCGATACTCGATTTGCGCGCGGTGCGCATCAATGGCGATTGGGATCGGTATTGGCAGTTTCATCGACAGCAGCAACATCAACGCTTGTATGGGGCTGCACCTGCGGCAGCATCACCAGAAATGCAGGTACTTGAGATGGCAGCCTGATGCCATCCCACGGATTTTGGTCACACTCTAATCAAATCAAGCGCATGAGCGAGCTGCCGATGCTCACATTCGACAATGCGCCGCCGGAGCTGCGGGCAGCGTTTAATTTCTCGACTAATGCGCCGCCGCCTCCGGCGACGAGCACCCCACCCAGCCCGCCACCGCCGCCGGCCCAGGCCGGGAATCTGCCGCGGGTCGTACAGCTCGCGCTGGCGCAGGTCGGCAAGGCGTATGTCTGGGGCGCGGCCGGCCCCAACTCCTTCGACTGTTCGGGTCTGATGCTCTGGTGTTATAATCAACTTGGTGTCAACCTCGCGCATAAAGCCAGCATCCAATATACCGCGCTCCATCCGGTCGATCGATCCCAGCTCCAACCCGGCGATCTACTTTACTTCCAGAACATCGGTGGAG
>DASYRS010000096.1:0-3268 GCA_036004205.1 Dongiaceae bacterium | reverse complement strand
CAGGGTCGCGATCGCCTGTTCCGAGGTGCCGGCGCGCTCGGCCGGCGGCCGGTCGAGCGCCGTCAGCGCGCTGTCGATCGCGTTGAAATCGTCCTGGCGAACGGTGAGCAGGAGCGCCCGCCGGATGGCGGTTGCGGCCTCGTTCAGTTCACCCGAAATCGGGCCCGACAGCGAATTCATGCGGCTTCTGACGCCACTGTTTTTGTATCGTTTTAACCTGCCGGTAAGGTCTTAAAATTGGGTTAGTTTTTGAGCCAAAGTCCCGTGAACGGGCGATCTGCCGCAGGCCGTCTGGAGACGGGGTCCCGCGAAATTCATGCCTGTTATCAATTGGATGAGCGTGAGTGAGCACGCTGTGGCAGCGCCGCGCCTCCGCCATTTCGTCCAATGCGAGCGGACCGGACTTCAGTGGGTCGTCGCGGCCGGTTCGTGCGCCCGCAGCAGCGCCGAGCATCCGCTGGCGATGGCCGGCGCGAAGTCCGACATGGTGCCGCTGACGCTGCCATAGATCAGCGCAAGCGCCGGCTGGATGACCGCGCCCAGCACCATGGCGGCCGCGAGGGCGGGATCCTGCTGCGGAATCTCGCCGCGCTCGATCGCGCGCGTGATGAGGTTGCGGAAAATGACGGTGGGGCTGGTCGGCGCGGTCCGGACGTTCGGCAGCGCGGTGTGCTGCACCAGGAGGAGGAAGCGATAGAGGGTCGGGTCCTCATCGAACAATCGACACATGTAGTCGATCATTGCGCGCAGCTTCAGGTCGAGCGCGCCTTCCGTCGCCTGGATGCGGTCCAGCTCTCCGCCGAAGCGGAAATAGTGATCCTTGAACAGATCGCGCACGAGCTCGTCCTTCGATTCGAAGTGGCGATAGATCGTGCCCTCGGCGATGCCCGCCCGCTTGGCAAGGTCCCGGGTCGTGGTCTCGGCGACGCCCTGCTCGACGAACAGCTCGAGCGCGGCGGTGCGGAGGCGGTGGCGGGTGAGGATGGCGGACATGGTCTCTCCCGATATGAGTGAGTGCTCACTCACAAACTAGGCGAACCGGCCTAAAGAGTCAAGCCGCCCTGTGACCGGCCATTTAAGTAATTGTTTTGAAGTCGAAAATTGGGGGCGAGATCAGCGAGCCAGAGACAGATGTCTTAGTGCCTCGTCCCTGGCAGAGCGAAAAAGGTCGCCTCTCGGCCATCACGCCGGACGGCGCCTTGCGCACAGTCGGAGTCCATTGGCGGGGACGGGGCTGCCGCGTGACGGAATGCCAATCAGCGATATCCGGAGATCGGCCAACCGGGGCGGGCGAGAGCCATGCCCTGAGGACCCTGGCCGGCTGCGCGCTCGGGCTGCTGGCCGTCGTGATCTGGTCAGGCTGGCTGGTCATCACGCGGGTCGCCGTCACCACCACCCTGAGCGCGGAGGATCTGTCGGCCCTGCGTTTCGGGTCCGGCGGGCTGATCCTGCTGCCGGTGGTCTGGCAGCGCGGGTTCGCGCTGGACCGGCTTGGCTGGCGCGGGCTTGCATTGATCGTGATCTGCGCCGGCGCGCCTTATGTGCTCCTGGTGTCGCATGGTCTGAGGGTTGCGACCGCCGCGGAGGCAGGCGTTCTTGTCCCCGGCACTATTCCTCTGTTCGTCGCGCTGCTCTCGACCTTCACCGTGCGAGAGAAGATCGGGCGGGTGGCGGGAATCGGTCTCGGGCTGATCGTCGCGGGCGTCGCGCTGATCGTCATACCGGCGCTCATCGCCGCCGCCGGCTGGCAATTGTTCGGCTACGGCATCTGCCTGTTCTCGGCGATCCTGTGGGCCGCCTATACGATCGAAGCGCGGCGCGCGGGCGTCGATGCGCTGCATGTGACCGCCATCATCATGGTGATCTCCGGGGCGCTGTTCGTGCCGGTCTACCTGCTGTTGCCGGCGCAGGGGATCTGGCACGCCGGCTGGACCGAGTTCTGGGTGCAGCTCATCTATCAGGGGCCGCTGACCGGCATCGTCGCGCTGCTGGTCTATACCCGCGCCGTCGCGATCCTGGGCGCCACGCGCGCCTCGGCCTTCACCGCATTGCTGCCCTTGTCGGCCATGCTGCTGGCGATCCCGGTGGTCGGTGAATGTCCCAGCCTGCGCACCGCGAGCGGCGCGGTCCTGGCCGCGTCCGGCGTCCTGCTGGCGACCGCTTTCGCCCGGCGCTAACCACGTATTAGGGGGTGGCAGGGCCGGGGGTTCCTGGCTATAGCTTGCGCCATGAACGAAGGGGTCATCCTCACCTCCGGCCTGGTCCTCGGCATCTGGGTCTATCTGGTGCTGCTGCACGGCCGCTACTGGCGCGAGCGGCCCGCGAAGGCCCCTGCCGAGGGGCCGAAGCATTGGCCGGAGATCGCGGCCATCGTGCCTGCGCGCAACGAGGCGCCGGTGGCGGGCGAGGCGATGCGGTCTCTCCTGCAGCAGGATTATCCCGGCAGGCTTCGTATCATCCTGGTCGACGATCAGAGCAGCGACGGCACCGCCGAGATCGTGCGCGCCGCCGCCGCGGGGCTTGATGCCGTGGATCGGGTGCGAATCGTTTCCGGCCAGGCGCTGCCCGAAGGGTGGACCGGCAAGATGTGGGCGGTCCATCAAGGCACGGCCGTGCTGGAGGATTTCTCCGCCGGCGCCAAGTATGTCTGGCTGACCGACGCGGATATCGCGCATGAGCCGGGTTCCCTGCGCGGTCTGGTCGCGCGGGCCGAGCAAAGCAATCTCGCGCTGACCTCGCTGATGGCGCGGCTCAGGACCGACACCTTCGCCGAACGCGCGTTGATCCCGGCCTATGTCTATTTTTTCCAGATGCTCTATCCCTTCGCCTGGGTGAACGATCCAAAGCGTAAGATGGCGGGCGCGGCCGGCGGCTGTATGCTGGTGCAGCGCAAGGCGCTGAAAGCCGCCGGCGGCATCGCCGCGATCAAGGGCGCGCTGATCGACGATTGCGCGCTGGGCAAGGTGCTGAAGAAGCAGGGACCGGTCTGGCTTGGTCTTGCCGACGGCGTGCGCTCGCTGCGCGGCTATCCGGCCTGGGGCGATATCTGGCGTCTGATCGCGCGCTCGGCCTTCACGCAGCTTCGGCATTCGCTGCTGATCCTCGCGGTGTGCGTGATCGGCATGGCGCTGACCTTCCTCGCGCCGCCGCTGCTCGCCATCCAGCAGGATATCGGCGTGCGGATGTTTGGTCTCGCGGCCTGGGCGCTGATGGCGCTCACCTATCTGCCGACTCTGATCTATTATCGTCAGCCGGTGTGGTGGGCGCC
>DASYRS010000095.1:0-7345 GCA_036004205.1 Dongiaceae bacterium | reverse complement strand
CGGCGACCTGACCGTCCTTGAACAGCATCAGGGTCGGAATGCCGCGCACGCCATAGCGCTTCGGCGTCTGCTGATTGTGATCGATATTGATCTTGGCAATGGTCAGCTTGCCATTGAGCTCGCGGGCGATCTCGTCCAAAGCGGGCGCGATCATCTTGCACGGTCCGCACCACTCGGCCCAGAAATCGACCAGCACGGGGCCGGCGGCTTTCAGGACGTCGGTCTCGAACGAGGCGTCGCTGACGTGGATGGTGTGGGAGTGGGTCGTGGTAGCCGTAGCTGCTGCTGCTGTCATCCCAGTCTTCCTTGTTTGGATCGCCGGTCCGGAGGGTGACCGATGCGACCCGGATTGGTTGCCGCGCTCCGCTCTGGCGTCGGGACAAAGCGGACCGGAAGGGGCGAACCCTCGGGCTTGAATCTAGGGAGCCCCCTCCAGTGTCGTCAAGGCGGGGGTTTCAGCCATGCGCGTTCAACATATCCGCTGGAATTTCCATCAGCCGCGGCCCCTCGGTCCATAGCAGGAAACAGCGAATTCTCATGGTTTCATAGAGGCTTGCCAGAGCCGAGCGATAGGCCGCGAGTTGCCGGACATACTGTTGTGAAACATGTAAGACCTGCATGGGAGGAGGGCGATTGCTCTTGAAATCGACCACCCAGACCTCGTCCTCCAGCACCACCAGCCGGTCGATCTGGCCGCTCACCACCTCGGTCTTGCCATCAGGCCCGCGGCGGGTGGCGACCACCGGCACCTCGGCGCGGCTGTGCAGCCCGAAGATTGCCGCGAAATCCGGCGTCTCCAACAACGCCGTTACGTCGCGCGCGAGCCCGTCGCGCTCGGCTGGCGGCACCGCGCTCGACCGCCGCGCGACATAGAGTTCGGCCGCGCGCAGCCGCGCCGCCTTCGGCAGTTGCGGCAGCATCTCCAGCAGGTGGTGGATCACGCGCCCGCGCTGATAGCGCCAGCCCTGATCCTCGCCGAGCGGGGAGAGTGTCGCCGGCTCCGCTTCCGATGGCCGCGACGGGATCAAAGGCCGCGGCGGATCGGGCAGGTCCGGGATCGGCACGTTGAGCCAGGCGGGCAGGGCGATCTCGCTCTGCGCCGCCGCCGGCACATCCGACGCGCTCATCCTCTCGCCCGCCGACACGCGGATCAGGTCGCCATCCCACCCGTCGTCGGCGCCGCCCAGCCAGTCCGGCCGCGCCTCCGTGACCGCGCGCCGCGTTTTCACCGCGGCCTCGCGCACATGATCGTGCCAGTTCGGGTTCTTGATCGACTGCATCCCGCACCAGCCGGAGAGATAGAGCCGCTCCTCCGCCCGGGTCAGCGCGACATAGAGCAAGCGGTTCTCCTCCTCCAGCTGGCGCTGCATCGCATCGGCGCGTGCCCCCGCCGCGACCGGATCGTCGGCGCCCTTGTTGGGCGACCAGATCGGCAGCACCGCATCGCCGATCTCGATCCAGAACAGGCCGCTCATCGGCTGCGGCCGGCGGCGCTGGTCCGCCAGGAACACGATCGGCGCCTCCAGCCCCTTGGCGCCGTGCACCGTCATGATGCGCACCCGGCCGGCGCCTTCGTCGAGGTCGCGCTTCACCTGCAATTCGCTGTCCTCCATCCAGGCCAGCATGTCCTGCAGATTAGGCGCGTGGCGCTGCTCGTGAGCCAGCGCGAGATTCAGGAACTCGTCGATCGCCTCGCCGCATTCATCGCCCAGCCGCGCATAGAGCCGCCGCCGTCCGCCCGCCGCTTCCAGCAGTTCCGACAGCTGGTCATAAGGCGTCGCGAAGCCGGCGCGGTTCAGGAACGGCGACAGCAGGTCGCGGGCGCGCATCGCGGCCGGCATGGTGTCGGCAAGCTCCTGCACCCGCTGCCACACACTCTTCCAGCCGCGATCGACGCAAAGTGCGAACAGCTCTTCCTCGGTCAGCCCGACCAGCGGCGATTTCAGCAGCGCCGCCAGGTTGAGGTCGTCGTCCGGCAGCAGCAGGAACCGGCAGAACGCGATCAGATCCATGACCGCGATCTGGTCCAGCAGCGTCATGCGGTCGACGCCGACCACCGGGATGGAGCGGCGCTTCAGCGCGCGCACCATCAGGTCCATGAACTTGGTGCGGTTGCGTACCAGGATCATGACGTCATCGGGCCGAACGCGGCGCGGCGTGCCGCTCCGCCGCGTGCTGCCGGTCTTCAGCAGATGCGCGATCTCGCCCGCGATGCTCTCCGCCAGCCGCGCCTCGGGCGCCGCAGCCAGCTCGCGCACCATCGGCGGCGACCAGGGTGGGGGCGGGTCGGTCGCGACCGGCCGCGCGATCGGCCACACCACGATCTCGCCGTACTCGCCGATGCGGCTGACCGTGTGCGTGATGTCCTCCTCGGGCGCCGCGACGCCCGCGCGCGCCGCGCCGCCGAACACCGTATCCACGATCTCCAGCACCGCCTCGGTCGAGCGGAACGAGGTGCGCAGCGGCACCGACCGGAAGCGTTCCGCGTGCTGTTCGTAATGCTGCTCATAGCGCAGGAATTCCTCCGGCGCCGCGCCCTGGAACGAAAAGATCGATTGCTTGCGGTCGCCGACCGCGAAGATCGAGCGCGGATTCTCCGATGCGCCTTGTCCGGCGAAGAACTCCTCGGTCAGCGCGGCGATCACGCGCCACTGCTCCGGGTTGGTGTCCTGCGCCTCGTCGATCAAGACATGGTCGATGCCGCCGTCGAGCTTGTACAGCACCCAGGGCGCGATGCCGGGCCGCTGCAGCAGGTCGACGGTCTTCAGGATGAGGTCCTCGTAATCGAGCTGCGCCGCCACCGCCTTGCGCCGTGTATAGCGCCGCAGCACGTCGGCGCTGACATGGATCAGCGCCTCGGTCGCCACCGCGACCTCGATTGCGCGCAACCGCGCGCACACAGCCTCGAGGCGCCGCGCTTCCGCCTGCAAGATCGCGGTTGTGCCAGGGGCCGCGCTCTCGACGCCATTGGTCGCGAGCCGATCCAGCATCACCTTGTCCTTGGTGAGGAAAGCGCCGCAATAGTCGTCAAACGACTGAACGCGGGAATACCCGCCGCCGGCCAGCCATAGTTTCATCGCTTCCGCACGTACGACGTCGGTCTTCTTGCCCGTCTCCAACGCCGCGGCGGCGCGCCGCAAGTCCGCGCCGGCAAAGGCGGACTCCGCAGCGGCCTCGGCCAGCACCGATTCGCGCGTCTCGTCCTGTTCGACGCTCAGCCGCCGGCGCAGCGCGGTGCGGATCGCCTGCATGTCCGCGCTCTCGACCAGGCGCTCGAACCGCGCCCGGCGCATGAAGAACTCCTTCATCAAATCGTTGAGACGGCCTTCCAGCATGCGCGCGACCACCGCGTCGAGCGCCTGGCGCAGCGGGCTGTCGGTCGCGGCGCGCGCCGCGTTCAGCATCTCGTCGCGCGCCTCGCTCATCAGCGCGGTCGCGTCGCGCTCCTCGATCAGGCTGAAATGCGGCGCGACCTCCGCTTCCAGCGGAAAGCGCCGCAGCAGCGACTGGCAGAAGGCATGGATGGTCATGATCTTCATGCCGCCCGGCGTATCCAGCACCCGCGCGAACAGGCGGCGCGCCACCGGCATCAGCGCCGCGATGTCGGCGCCGCCCGTCAATGCGCGCAGCTCTCCGCGCAGCGTGTCGTCCGACGCGGCCGCCCAGGCGGCCAGCCGCTCCGCTACGCGGTTCGACATCTCCGCCGCCGCCGCCTTGGTGAAGGTGAGGCAGAGGATCTTGGCCGGCGGCGCGTTGCCGAGCAGCAGTCGCAGCACTCGGTCGCCCAGCACCTTGGTCTTGCCCGATCCCGCCGATGCCGACACCCAGGCGGAATAACCCGGGTCCGATCCTTTGCGCTGATCCTCGGTCGCCTGTCGCAGGATGTCCCGCTTGAGCACGGTCATGGCCACAGCTCCCGCTCGCTCAGCCACTCGGAATTGCGCGCGAGGTGGGCGTAGTCGTCGTACTTCGGTGCGAATTGCGGATCGGGCGTCGCGGCATAGGCCGCGTCATCGGCGCTGAATTCCGTCACCAGCGCGATCAATCCATCGCGCGCCTGCGCGGCCAGAAGCATCGGATCGCCGGCCACCGGCTTGTCCGCGCCGCCGATGCGGCTGCCGCTCAATTGCCAGTGCGTCAGCTCCGCGACCAGCGATGCCGCGATGCCGGGAAAGCCGCCGGCCAGCGCCATCGCCGCCTCGAGCGCCAGCTGTGGCGCGAAACCGAGCGCGATGTTGGTCTGCTCCGGCGGCTGGCCGGTCTTGTAGTCGATGATCGCCAGCGCGCCGTCCCTGCGCAGATCGATCCGGTCGGCCCGTGCGGTCAGCGTGAAGGACGGCGAGATGTCCTCTGGCGTGATCTCGCCATCCAGTTCCGTGAAGATGGCCGTCAGCAACGGCCGGCGAGCGCGCTCTTGGGCCAGCCACCATTCCGCGATGCGGCGAAAGCGCGGCTGCCAGAACGCCCAGACGTTCGGCCGGTCCAGCCACTCACGGAACGCGTCCTCGCCTTCGGCGCGCAGGAGATCGAGCGCATCGGTCGGCAGAGCGTGCGGGAACTTGGTCGTGAATGCGTGCAGCGCTTCATGCACCGCGCTGCCCATATCGGCCGCGCCCGGATCCTGGTCCAAGGGCTCGAGCACTTTCAGCCGCAGGATGTGGCGCGCATAGATCGCGTAGGGATTGCGCCGCCACGCTTCGACCTGTGTGACGGACAGTTTGCTTGGCCGCCGTGGCGCGCCCGGACGCGGCGCCGGACGCCGGCCGGCCTCGACCTTCGCGGGCTGATCGATGGTCAGCGCCAGCCGCCGTTCCAGCGCGGCGGGGTCCGACGGCAAGCCATCGCCGCCGCAGGCGAGGAAGGCGTTCAGCCGCAGCAGCCAGCGCGACGGAACGCTCGGCGCACCGTCGACCCGTTCGGCGCGGGTCAGCAGCACCTGCGGCGCGCCCATCGCCTGCTGGAAGTCGTGTGCGGACAGGCCGATCTTGCGCTCCGGTGCGGGCAGGCCGAAGCCCTGCCGCATCGGGCGGTTCAGCCATGGATCGATCGCGCTCTCCGCCGGCCAGGTCCCCTCGTTGAGGCTGCCCAGCACCAGCAGGTCGGCCTGCTGCAAGCGCGCTTCCAGCGGGCCCCAGATGAATAAGCGCGGATGCCGGCCGAAGCGCGGCCGCACCGCCACCGACGACAGCAGCTCCAGCATCAGCGCGGTGAAATCTTCCGCCGCCACCCCCGGCAGGCCGGAGAAGCTCTGCAGCGCATCGTGCACGAAGTCCGACAAGGCCTCGCCCGCTTCCTCGCGCCACAGCCGTTGCACGCCGGCCTCGTCGTCGGTCGCGGCCAGTGCTTCCGCCGCCGCGACCAGCGCCCGCAGGCGCTCGAGCGGCGGCAGCATCCCCGCCCAGCCTGCCATCGGCGCGGTCGCCCGCTCCAGCGCGCCCACGATCCGCGTCAGCTTCGCGGCATCGTCCGCGGTCATGGTCGGACGCTCTCCGCCGGTGCGCGCGTCGATCGCCTGGCGCAATCCGCCCCAGCCCGGCGCCGGGCGCGGACCGCGCAGCACGATGCGATCCAGCCGCCGCGCCGATCTGCGCAGGCTGCCGAGCGCCCGCTTTGCCGCGGCCAGGGGATGCTTCAGCAATCCCAGCAACGGTATCGGCGCCCACTCGGTCTCCGCCGCTTCGCACAAGGCGAGCAGATAGGCGCCGGGCGCGGTCTGCACCAAGGGCTGGCCGGCGGAATCGTCGATCTCGATCCGCCAACGCTTCAGCTCCGCCGCGACCCGCCGCGCCAGCCCGCGGTCGGGCGTGACCAGGGCCGCGACGCCCTCCTCATGCTCGGCGATGAAGCGGCGCAGCGCGATGGCGATGACCGATGCTTCCTCGCGCTCGCTCTGGCAATCGATCCGCCGCACTCCTGCCATCGCCGCACCGATGGCGAGCGGCAGCAGATTCTCCGCGCGCGCCTTCCAGCCATGCGTGCGTTCGGCAGGCAGCAATGCTGCCGAAACGATCTCAGCACGCGTCTCGCGCGGCCCATCCAAATCAACCCCTCCCCCAATCTGGGGGAGGGTAGGGAGGGGGAAGCCGCGTTTCGGTGGGAGAGAATCTTCGCTCGCTTCCCCCACCCCAACCCTCCCCCGTGTCGCGGGAGGGGGAGTTTCTACATCCGCCACCTCTCCGCGCGTGATCTCGAAGCGCTTCAGCAAATGCGCCAATCCATATTGCGGATGACTCGGATCTTCCGCGATCGCCTGCCAATCCTCATCGCTCGGCGCACGGTCGAGGCCGGGCAGATAGACCGCGCCCCGCGGCAGGCGCGCGATCACCTTCATCAAATCGGCGGCTGCGGGAATCGAGCCGGTCGAGCCGGCCGCGATGATCGGCGCCGTGGGCGGCGCGGCTAGCCAGAGGTCGCGCTGCAGATCGAGCAGCCGGTTGCGCCGGTCGGCGGGATCGATCGCGCCTTCCTCCGCCAGGATGTCCGGCCAGGCGCGCCGCAGGATGTCGAGGAAATTGATGGTGAGTTGCCAGTGCTGGGCCAGATTCTCCGGCACCAGCCCTTCCAGCGCCGACAGGTCCTTGCGCTCGGTCTCGACCTGATCCAGCAGCCGCGCCAGCTCCGCGGCCAGCTGCGTCGCCTGGTCCAGGCGGATGGCGCCGGCGCGCGGGCCGCCACGACTGGATGCTGCCATGATGAGGCGTGCCAGCAGCATGCGGCGCTTCAATTCGCCGATGGCGGGCGGGATCTCGGCGGCGGCGCCGAACAAGGCGCCACCCAGCACCGATAGGTCGTCCGAGTCGAGATCGCCGATCGGCATCAAACGCGGCAGCAGGCTGGCTCTGCTCTGGAATTCCCCCTCCCCCGTATCGGGAGAGGGGATTGCAGCGTGCAGGAACGCCTCCTGCAAGGTGCGGCAGGCGCGCCGGTTCGGCAGCAGCACGGTCATGTCCGCCAGCTTCAGCGGATCGTTCGCCATCTGGCGCAGCAATTCCCCGGCCAGCGTCTCGGCGAACGAGACGCTGGCAGGAATCGAAAGAACCTTGGGTCGATCGCGAAGCGGGGGACTCGCCATCCCCCGAGTGTGGCTCAGAACCGCCAGCCGTGGAAAGTCAGGTTGCGTTCCACTTCCTCGAGATGCGCCGGCGTCGAGACGTGGTACCACTCGCCGTCGTGGCGGATGCCATAGAGCCGCCCTTCCTCGATCGCGCGGTCCCACACGAGGTTTGTGGAGAAGGCGCCCTTGGGCGTATTGCGGAACAGGCGCGGGTGGCAGAGCTGGATGCCGGCATAGAGGAACGGCGCCATCTGCCGCTCCGGCCTGCGGGTCAGGCGCCCGAACGGGTCC
>DASYRS010000094.1:0-7715 GCA_036004205.1 Dongiaceae bacterium | reverse complement strand
ACTTGCACATGTTGCGCTTGGCCTGGCGGCGATATTCCGACGGCGGCAGGCCGCACAGCTTGAGAAACTGGCGGTTGAAGTTGGAGACGTTGTTGAAGCCGGTCTCGAAGCACACGTCGGTGACCGGCTTGTCGGTCTCGGTCAGCAGGTCGCAGGCGCGGTTGACCCGCATTCGGTTCAGGTAGTGCACGAAACCGTGGCCGGTATTGCGCTTGAAGAAGCGGGAAAATGCCGGCTCCGACATGCCGAAACAGCGCGCCGCGTCCGAGAGGTGCACGTCCTTAGCGATGTTCTTCATCAGGAATCCGAGCACCTGCTTGATGGTGTCGGCGGCGGCGCTGTCCGGGGCATCGCCGTAATCGCGGCTCGAGAGCACCCTGCGCTCCGGCGAGACCGCAAGTTCGTAAAGCAGCTCGAACAGCAGCAGGAGCCGCCGCATCGCCGTGGCCTGGCCGATCTGGAGCAGGACGTTGGCGCCGACGATGGCGGCGTCGCCATGGAACTCGATGCCGTAGCGCGCATCGTTGAGCAGCGGCTCGATCTCCTTGAACTCCGGCCACATCTGCATGGCCTCGCGCACGAAGCTGTCCTTGAACTGGACCAGCATGTCGCGGTTGCGCACATACTCGCCGGGCGCGATGTCACTCACCCAATTGTGCGGCAGGTTGGGGCCGGTCAGCACCAGCGTGCCGGGGCTGAAATTCCCGACATAGTCCCCGATGAACATCTTGCCGGAGGATTGCTGGATCAGATGCAGCTCGTATTCCGGATGGTAATGCCACTTGGCGAGATCGAAGGGATAGCCATGCACGTTCCAGCGGAAGGATTCCTGCGGTCCGCCGAGGATGAGTTCGAAGTCCGGGACTGTCCGCGATTTTTTCATCCGCCCACCCGCCTGCTCATCGCCAATTCCCACACTCATGCTCAAGATGTCACCGGCTGGTGTCAATCACATTGACCGGAAGGCGTTGCTGCACCGCAATAATCCGGATGGCGAAAAAAATGCGCACTCCGCCTGCAAAAAGCGTGTAGCACGCGTTTGGAGCCGGCAGATAATCCCGCCCCGAGAAGCGCGGCGATGTCCGGCCAACAAGAACGTCTCAAGCTCACACCGGGTTCGGCGCCTTCGAATAATCAGAAACCTTAACCAATGCTGGGAGAATCCGATGCGCTCTAGACTTGGAACAAGAGCCGCGATCGCCGCAGCCTCCGTGGTGGCGGCTTTCTCAACCGCGCATGCCGATTTCTGGTCGGACGCGGGGGCTCCTTACAAAGGTGTCACGATCCGCGGCGTCTCCGAGAGCACGCCGCCCTCGAACTACGTCAAGGAGGTGCTTGGCCCAGCCTTCACCCAGGCGACCGGCATCAACGTGGAATTCGAGGCGACCTCCTGGGACCAGATGTACGACAAGGCGATCAAGGACATGGAGGCCAAGACCGGCATCTATGACTTCGTCTATATCGAGCAGGACATCATCTACTCGTACCTCTCGCGCAACTTCCTGGTCGACATCACCAAGGCACTGAAAGCCGACCCGAAGCTGGCGGCGCCGGACTTCAAGGTCGACAACTTCACGACCTTCATCAACTATTTCAAGAACGCCGACGGCGATGTCTTCGGCGTTCCGATGGAAGCCTTCGTCAAGGTCTACCTCTATCGCAAGGACCTGTTCGAGGATCCGAAGAACAAGGAGGCCTTCAAGGCCAAATACGGCTATGACCTCGCGCCGGCCAAGACCCACAAGCAATACCGCGACATCGCGGAATTCTTTACCCAGTGGGGCAAGGACAATGACCAGGAAGTCTGGGGCACGACGGTCCAGGCCCACACCGGCCATCCGGCCTCCTGGTACGAGTTCTTCGAGAGCTGGGGGCCGACCTTCGGCGTCTATAACTGGGGCATCAACCCGGATGGCTGGAGCGCCACGGTCGAGCATGGCGGTTCCATGAACGGCCCGAAGGCCAAGGCCGCGCTGGAATACTGGCTCGGGCTGCTGAAATTCGCACCGCCCGAATCCACCTCCAGCACCTGGGACGAGGTTGCGGCAACCTTCGCCGCCGGCCGTGCCGCCCAGGGCCTGGTCTATGGCGAGAATGCCGCCTGGATCGCGACCAACGCCGACAAGTCAAACGTCGTGGGCAAGGTGGGGGTCGCACTGCCGCCGCTCGAGGACGGCGTGCTGGCGGAGGCCGAGTCCGGCAAGGGCTATATCGGCTATTACGACGGCGGTGCCTTCGGCGTGCCGTTCTCGTCCAAGAACCAGCAGGCGGCGTTGCTGTTCCTGGAATATATCGGCCAGCCGTCGGTGCAGGCGGATTGGGCGGTTGCCGGCTCGCGCATCACCCATACCGCGACCTATGACGACCCCAAGGTCAAGGCGATGGATGCCAAGACCGACGGCTATTTCACGCTGATGAAGAACGACGGCAAGCTGTTTGCCGGCGCGCCGCCATACCCGTTCCATGCCCAGGTGCGCGAAGCGACCGCGCCGTTCTTCTACGAGGCGATCACCGGCCAGCTCAGCCCGTCCGATGCCCTCGACAAGATGGCGGAAGCGGCGGAAGCCGAGCTCAAGAAGCTGGGATATCGCAAATAGCCCTGTCCTCCTCCCTGCCGGGGCGGCCCTATGCCGCCCCGGTTCTGTTTCGAGTGCTTGCGCCGAACGCCTTCCAGGGGATCAGATCGGACTGGAACGCGAATGATCGACGGTGAGTGAATGCAGTCCAAGACCATCGGCTGGCTGCTGCTGGCGCCGACGCTGCTGATCCTGGTGGTGTTCGGCGTGGTGCCGTTTCTGTACGTGCTGGTGGTCGGCTTCACGGAATGGAACGCCTTCGCCGCCGACCCGACCGCGCATTTCGCCGGGGTCGAGAACTACCGCCGCCTGGTGTTCGACGATCAGTTCCTGGGTTCGCTGTGGAACACCCTGTGGTTCGCGGTCTTCGCGGTGGCGAGCGAGCTGGTGCTGGGCTATTTCCTGGCGCAACTCTTGATGCGGGACGTGCCGCTCAAGGGATTTTTCCGCACCATCCATACTCTGCCGCTGATGGTCGCGCCGATCGCGGTCGGGGCGACCTGGCGGCTGATGACGGTGCCGGGCCTCGGGCCGCTGCCCTATTATCTCGAGCGCTGGTTCGGTATCGAATTCAGGCTCGGCACCTATGCCGACCAGGCGTTCCTGGCGACCGTCATCATGGATGTCTGGCACTGGACGCCGCTGGTGACCTTGACGCTGCTGGCGGGGCTTTCCTCCATGCCCAAGGAACCGTTCGAGCAGGCGCAGATCGACGGCGCCAACAAGCTGCAGATCTTCTGGCACATCACCCTGCCGATGCTGAAGCCGACCATCCTGGCGACAGTCTTCATCCGCATGATGGACGCGCTGCGCACCGTGGACGAGGTCTGGATGCTGACCGGCGGTGGACCCGGCTCGGCGACGCGCTATGTCGGCCTGCATATCTGGCGCGTGGTGTTCCCCAAGACCGATTACGGCTATGGCGCTGCGATGTCGCTGCTGACCCTCTATCTCACGATCGTCATGTGCTGGCTGCTCTATGCCGCCTTGGTGGCGCGGCGCGAATTGCCGAGGGCGGACTGATGAAAAAGCGCCGCGATACCTGGGTGTCCCTGGCTTTCTGGCTGGTGGCGAGCCTCGTCACCTTGTTCCCGATCTATTGGATGTTCGTGGTATCGGCGAAAAGCCGGGTCGAGCTGTTCGGCAAGCCGAACTTCATCATCCGCAAATTTTTCCTGGAGAATTACACCAACACTCTCGCCGACCCGAGCTTCCAGAAATACCTCATCAACTCGATCATCGTCGCGAGCTGCAACGCGCTGCTGGTGACGACGCTGGCGCTGTTCGCGACCTATGCGCTGTCGCGCTTCAGGCTGGTGGGCAAGGAGAACATCTTTTTCTGGACCATCACCAACCGCATGGCGCCGCCGGCGGTCTTCCTGCTGCCCTTGTTTCTGTTGTTCACCCAGGCCTTCGCGATCGGCGACTGGAAGCTATATGACACGCGCACCGGCCTTATCCTGCTTTATTGCGTGTTCAACCTGCCGTTTGCCATCTGGACCATGCGCAGCGTGATCGATGGCATTCCGAAGGAACTGGACGAGGCCGCCATGATCGACGGGGCGAACACCTGGCAGGTCCTGACCTTGATCATCGTGCCGCTGGCGCGCCCGGGCCTGGCGGTCACCGCCATCTTGACCTGGGTGTTCGCGTGGAACGAATATCTGTTCGCCGCCACTCTCACCAGCGTCAATGCCCGCACCATCACCACCGGCCTGGCGGAATTCGTGACCGTGACCGGCACCAACTGGGGCCAGATGGCCGCGACTGCCACCTTGACGCTGCTGCCGGCGTTGCTGTTCCTGGGGCTGGTACAGCGGCACATCGTGGCCGGCCTTACCTTCGGCGCGGTAAAGGAGTGATCCGATGGCGGATGCCGAGAACGGCAACGGAACCAGAAAGGGCAATGGCCGCGCCGGATTCCTGCCGATCCATACCAATGCGTTCGACCGGGTCTTCATCGGCACGGTTATTTTCGTGGCCTTGCATCTGTTGTGGATGCGGTTCCTGGAGGCCCATATTCCGTTATTCGTCGCGACGGTCCTGTCCCTGCTGATCGGGGCTATCATCGTCGCCCGTGGATAGAGGAGAAAACCCATGGTCAAGGCAGTCGTTCTCGAGGAAAAAGACAAGCTCTCCCTGCGCGATATCCGGGTGGAGGAAACGCTCGGGCGGCGCGACGTGCGGATCGCCCTGCGCAATATCGGCATCTGCGGCAGCGACGTGCATTATTACACCCACGGCAAGATCGGCCCGTTCGAAGTGCGCGCGCCGATGATCCTGGGGCACGAGGCGTCGGGCATCATCGTGGAGGTCGGCGCCGATGTGACCGAGCTCAAGGAAGGCGACCGGGTCTGCATGGAACCCGGCATCCCCGATCCGACCAGCCGGGCCAGCCGCCTCGGCATCTACAACCTCGATCCCGCCGTGCAATTCTGGGCGACGCCGCCGGTGCATGGCATCCTGCGCCCGGACGTGGTGCACCCGGCCGATTTCACCTTCAAGCTGCCGGACAACGTGTCGCTCAAGGCCGCGGCGATGGTGGAGCCGCTGGCGACCGGCGTTCACGCCTCGACCAAGGCGCAGATCAAGCCGGGCGACATCGCGGTGATCACCGGCGCCGGCACGATCGGGTTCGTCACCCTGCTGGCGGCTCGGGCTGCGGGATGTGCCCGCGTCATTGTCAGCGACGTGGACGACGCCAAGCTGGAGCTGGCCAAGAAACTGGGCGCGGCGGTAACCGTCAATGCGCGGTCGCAGAATCTGGTCGACGTGGTGAAACGCGAAACCGACGGCTGGGGTGTCGATGTGGCGTTCGAATGCTCCGGCAACCAGAAGGTCGCGCCGAGCCTGTTCGAAGCGATCTGTCCCGGCGGCCGCGTCGTCTTCATTGGCATGCCGGTGGAGCCGATCGCCTATGACGTGACCAACGCGGCGGTCAAGGAGGCGCGGGTCGAGCACATCTTCCGCTATGCCCACGTCTTCCCGCGCTGCGTCGCCATGATGGGGTCCGGCGATGTCGACGTGACGCCGCTGATCACCAGGACCTTCGGCTTCGAAGACAGCATCCGCGCCTTCGAATTCGCGACCAAGCCCCCGACCGGCTCGGTCAAGGTCCAGATCGAGATGCCAAGCTGAATGAGGGAGTGGAGTTCATGTATCTGGAGAAACTGAAGCTGGACGGCAAGGTCGCGGTCGTCACCGGCGGCGGCCGCGCCATCGGCCTCGCCTGCACCACCGCCTTGGCCGAGGCCGGCGCCAAGGTGGTGATCGCCGATGTCGATCCGGCGGTCGCCGCCAGCGGCCAGGCGGAATTGCGCAAGCTCGGCTTCGATGCCGAGACCATCCAGATGGATGTCGTCAATTCGAAGCAGGTCACGGAGGTTGCTGACAGGCTGGTGGCCGAGCACGGCCGCGTCGACATCCTGGTCAACAATGCCGGCATCGCGCGCAGCGGGACAGCGGGCGAAGAGGTGAGCGACGAGCTCTGGCTGAACGTCAACGATGTCAACTATAACGGCGTCTTCTGGTGCTGCCGCGCGTTCGGCAGGCACATGCTGAAGGCCGGCAAAGGCTCGATCGTCAATATCGGATCGATGTCCGGCTACATCGTGAACCGGCCGCAGAAGCAGGCCTATTACAACGCCTCCAAAGCGGCGGTGCATCATCTGACCGCCTCGCTGGCCGCTGAATGGGCGGATCGCGGGGTCAGGGTCAATGCCGTCGCCCCGACCTATATCGAAACGCCCATGGTGCATAGCGTGCCAGGTGTCGAGGCCATGATGAAAGAGTGGCTGCGCGACACGCCGATGGGCAGGCTTGGCCAGCCGCACGAGATTGCCTCGGTCGTCCATTTCCTCGCCAGCGACGCCGCCAGCCTGATGACCGGCGCGACGGTGCAGGCGGATGGTGGCTTTACCTGCTGGTGAGGAGGCATCCAATCCGGCGTGGCTGAGTACGATTACATCGTAGTCGGCGGCGGCAGCGCCGGCTGCGTGACGGCGAGCCGCCTGGTCCGCGACTACGGCGCGAAAGTGCTGCTGCTGGAGGCGGGGCCGGCGAAGGGCAGCCCCATCCTCGCCATGCCGGCCGGCTACATGAAGTTCCTGGCGAGCGATGCCTATCTCACCATGCACCAGACGGTGCCGCAGCGGCAGCTCGACGGGCGCGCGCCGATCATTCCGCAGGCGCGGCTGCTGGGCGGCGGCAGCGCGGTCAATGCCATGGTCTATATGCGCGGGCAGGCGGCGGACTATGACGGCTGGGACCGCTATCTCGGCCAGGGTTCGGGCTGGAGCTATGCCGACCTGTTGCCGCACTTCAAGCGCCAGGAGGATAACGACCATCTCGCCGGCGACTTCCACGGTGTCGGCGGGCCGCTGAAGGTTTCGCACCTCGGCCACCACTGCACTATGAGCCGCGCCTTCGTGAAGACCATGCAGGCTCTTGGCGTGCCGTACAATCCCGACTTCAACGGCGCGTCCCAGGGCGGCGTCGGCTTCATGCAGCACACCATCGATCCCGTGATGCGCCGTCGCTGCAGCGCGCGCGATGCGTTCCTGGCTCCGGTGCTCGGCGATCCGCGTCTTACTCTTGTCACCGGCGCCAGCGCGACCGGCATTATCCTGGAGCGGGATCGCGCCATCGGCGTGCGGTACGTCGAAGGCAGCGCGCAGAAAGAGGCGCGCGCGGCGGCGGAAATCATCCTCGCGGCCGGCACCTATATCACGCCGAAGCTGCTGATGCTCTCCGGCATCGGGCCGGCGACGCATCTCAAGGTGCATGGCATCGACGTGCGCACCGATCTGAAGGGCGTGGGGCGCAATCTGCAAGACCATCACGAGGTGCCGGTGGTGGCCGCCGCCAACGGACGTTACGGCTATTTCGGCCAGGATCGCGGGTTCGCGATGCTACACAACGGGCTGCAATACCTGCTGTTCAAATCGGGGCCGGTTGCGACCACGGGGGTCGAAGCCTGCGCCTTCGTCGATCCGCAGGGCAGCGGGCGGGACGGCGCGATCCAGCTTTACTGCGTGCCGACCGTCTATCTCGACCGCGACGTCAAGGAACTGCAGCCGACCGAGGGTGTGACCCTGACGCCATGCGTGACGCGCCCGAAATCCCGCGGCTCAGTCACGC
>DASYRS010000093.1:0-7541 GCA_036004205.1 Dongiaceae bacterium | reverse complement strand
GTTGCGCTGCAGTATAGACGCCTCCGCGCTCGGCCCGCTGGCCCAGGAATTCGTATGAGCCGTCGCAACATCGCCATCATCGCCCATGTCGACCACGGCAAGACCACCCTGGTCGACCAGCTCCTCCGACAGAGCGGGGCCTTCCGCGCCAATCAGCAGGTGATGGAACGGGTCATGGATTCCAACGACCTGGAGCGCGAGCGCGGCATCACCATCCTCGCCAAGTGCACGTCGGTCGACTGGAAGGGCACGCGCATCAACATCGTCGATACGCCGGGCCACGCCGATTTTGGCGGCGAGGTCGAGCGCATCCTCAACATGGTGGACGGCGTGATCCTGCTGGTGGATGCGGCCGAAGGCCCGCTGCCGCAGACCAAGTTCGTCACCATGAAGGCCCTGGCCCTGGGCCTGCGCCCCATCGTCGTCATCAACAAGTGCGACCGCCCGGACGCCCAGCCGCACGAGACCCACGATGGGGTGTTCGATCTGTTCGCGATCCTCGGCGCCCAGGACGACCAGCTCGATTTCCCGACCCTGTTCGCGTCCTCCCGCCAGGGCTGGGCGGTCGAGAATTTGGAGAATGACGAGCGCAAGGACCTGTCGCCGATGTTCGACCTGATCGTCGAGCATGTGCATGCGCCGCGGGTCCAGGCCGACGCGCCGTTTTCCATGCTCATCACCACGCTGGAATACGACAATTACCTGGGCCGCGTGCTGACCGGCCGCATCCAGACCGGCAAGGCCACCGTCAACATGCCGGTCCGCGCGATCCAGCCCGACGGCAACATCATCGAGACCGCGCGCCTGACCAAGCTGCTGTCGTTCCGCGGCATCGAGCGGGTGCCGGTGGAAGAGGCGCAGGCCGGCGACATCGTCGCGATCGCGGGCCTGACCGAGACCACCGTCGCCGACACGATCTGCGATCCGGTGGTCGAAGTCCCGCTGCCCGCCCAGCCGATCGACCCGCCGACGCTCGCCATGACCTTCTCGGTCAATGACAGCCCGCTGGCGGGCCGCGAGGGCGACAAGGTGACCAGCCGCATGATCGGCACCCGCCTGATGCGCGAGTCCGAGGGCAACGTCGCCATCAAGGTGAAGGAGACCGAGGGCCGCGACGCCTTCGAGGTCGCGGGGCGCGGCGAATTGCAGTTGGGCGTGCTGGTGGAGACCATGCGCCGCGAGGGCTTCGAGGTGTCGATCAGCCGCCCGCGCGTGCTCTATCGCCAGGACCCGGCGACCGGCGAACGGCTGGAGCCGATCGAGGAGGCGGTGGTCGATGTCGATGAGGAGTTCACCGGCATCGTGATCGACAAGCTCGGCCAGCGGCGCGGCGAGATGACCGAGATGCGGCCCTCCGGCGGCGGCAAGACGCGCCTGGTCTTCCTGGTGCCTGCGCGCGGCCTGATCGGCTATCACGGCGAGTTCCTGACCGACACCCGCGGCACCGGCATCATGAGCCGGCTGTTCCACGGCTATGGCCCCTATCGCGGCCCGATCGCCGGCCGGCGCAACGGCGTCCTCATCTCCAATGGCGAGGGCCCGGCGGTCGCCTATGCGCTGTGGTACCTCGAAGAACGCGGCGAGCTGTTCGTCAATCCGGGCGAAGCCCTCTATGAGGGCATGATCATCGGCGAGAACAGCCGCGGCCACGACCTCGAGGTCAATCCGCTCAAGTCCAAGCAGCTCACCAACATCCGCACGACGTCGAAGGACGAGGCGATCCGCCTGACCCCGCCGCGCCCCCTCACCCTCGAATACGCCATGGCCTATATCGAGGAGGACGAGCGCGTCGAGGTGACGCCGAAGTCGATCCGCCTGCGCAAGGCGATCCTCGACCCCAACGACCGCAAGCGCGCGGAGCGCAAGGCCGAGGCGGAGAGCGCCTGAGGAAGCACCTGGCGCTGCATCACCCCTCACCCCAACCCCTCTCCCTCAAGGGGAGGGGGCTTGCACGAGCACTCCGGCAAGAGTCCCCTCTCCCCTCGAGGGAGAGGGGCTAGGGTAAGGGGCATCGATGCAGGGCGTGCTCTCGCAAAACAGACCGGTGACCTGAATGACCTCCAACTTCACCATCCTCGACGGCGGCATGGGCCGCGAGCTGAATCGGATGGGCGCGCCGTTCAGGCAGCCGGAATGGTCAGCGCTGGCGCTGATGCTGGCGCCGGAGACGGTCGAGCGCGCGCACCGGCGCTTCGTCGAGGCCGGCGCGGAGGTCATCACCACCAATTCCTACGCCCTGGTGCCGTTCCATATCGGCGAGGAAAAGTTCCAGGCGGAGGGGCGGAAACTCGCCGACCTTGCCGGCCGCATGGCGCGAGCCGCGGCGACCGGCGCGCAGCATACGGCACAGGTGGCGGGATCGCTGCCGCCGTTGTTCGGCTCGTACCGCCCGGACCTGTTCGACGAGGCGAGGGCACCCGCCATCATCGGTCCGCTGATCGAGGGCCTGTCGCCGCATGTCGATCTCTGGCTGGCCGAGACGCAAAGCAGCCTGGCGGAGGCGCGCTTCGCCCGACAGTCCCTCGCCGGCGACAAGCATCCGTTCTGGGTCTCGTTCACCCTGGATGATGACAACGCGGACCTGGCGCGGCCCAAGTTGCGCTCCGGCGAATGCGTCGCGGCGGCGGTCACCGCCATGCTGGAGCTCGGCGTCGATGCCGTGCTGTTCAACTGCAGCCAGCCGGAGATCATGGAAGGCGCGGTCGACGCCGCCCGCGCGGTGCGCGAGGCACACGGCTTCAAGGCGCGGATCGGCATCTACGCCAACGCCTTCCCGCCGCAGCGCGACGAAGCCGCCAACGAGGGCCTGAGCGACATCCGCGCCGACCTCGGCCCCGCCCGCTACGCCCAGTTCGCCAAGGACTGGCTGCGGCATGGCGCCGACATCGTCGGCGGCTGCTGCGGCATCGGCCCGGAACACATCGCGGCGCTCAAGGCGCTGCGCGGCTGAGCAGCGCCCGCCCGCGCAAAAAAGATGGGGCGCACGGTGACCCATGCGCCCCAGTCGTTCTGGGGATGGTCAAATCACGAGGGAATCAAACCTCGTCCGTCTGGCATTCAGCAAGGCCCGTGCCAGCCCCCTCAGTCCTTGATTCCGCGGGATATTCCGGCTTTCGAAGCCGCGACCATCTGGACGCGCTTTAAGCAAGTGCGTAACGATTGGGCAGCCGGCGAGCAGTAGCTCCGAGTCGACCGCCCAATCGGCGCCTTCGGCTCGGTGCAAAGACCGCGGCGGCGGGTGTAAGGAACGATCATGTCGGAAGCAGCGGTCACGCAGGACAAATCCTGGATCGAGACGTTCCTGGCGTTCTTTGAACGCCGACTCATAGCGGTACTGTTCCTTGGCTTTTCCAGCGGCCTGCCGCTGGCGTTGACCGCCGCCACCTTGCAGGCGCGCCTGACCGAGGCGGGCGCCGATCTCACCACCATCGGGTTTTTCGCGCTCGTCGGCGTCGCCTACAGCCTGAAGTTCCTGTGGTCGCCAATGATCGACCGATCGATGCCGCCCGGTTCGTTCCAGAAGCTGGGCCATCGACGCGGTTGGACCCTGCTGTTCCAACTCCTGCTCATCGTCGCGATCTCGATATTCGGCTTCATCAACCCAGCGGTTTCGCCGATCGCGACCGCGTTGATGGCTGTGGTGGTGGCGTTCCTGTCCGCCAGCCAGGATATCGTGATCGACGCCTATCGCATTGAGGTTCTGGACGACAACCAGCAGGGTGCGGGCGCGGCGATGATCCAGTACGGATATCGCTTTGGCATGCTCGCCTCCGGTGCCGGCGCGCTGTTCATCGCCGAGTATGCCTATCGCTATTTTTCGCAAACTGCGATCAGCGAAGTATGGAACGCTGCCGATCTGGCATCAATTGAGCACAACAAAGCCGAGGCCATGGCCTTGCTCAGCCGAATGACACAGGCTCTGGTGGACTCTGTCCAACCCTCGTGGGTTACAACCTTCATCGCAATGGCGGCGCTCATGATTGTCGGCATCGTAACAACGTTGCTGGTGCGTGAGCCGCCTAATCGGCGCCCTGCCGCTCCCGCGATCGAGGGCGAGGCGGGTTTTGCGCTCCGCCTCGTGGCGATCGTCGGCATGACGGCAGTAGCGATCATTGCATTCCTTGCGGTGAAGAAGGGGCTGACCCAGCTCGACTGGGCAACCTGGGCGATCAATGCGGTCGCAACCCTCGTGGCCGCCGCCGTGCCCGTTGCGATCGTCATGTCGTTGCCGAAACCCCCCGTCGGCGGCAATCGGCAGTATCAGGCGATCCATATCTGGCTGGAAAACGCCGTTGTGAAACCGTTCCGCGAGGTCGCCAAACGCGACGGCTGGCAATTGATCCTTCTGTTCATTGTCCTCTTCAAGGTGGGCGATGCCGTGCTTGGCAGCATGGCAACCACGTTCTATCTCAACATAGGCTTCACCAAGCCGGAAATTGCCGAGATCAGCAAGATATTCGGCCTCGTCGCCACGCTGCTCGGCGTCTGGATCGGCAGCCTCATGGTCAGCAAGTGGGGCATGGGCAAGAGTCTGTTGCTGACCGGCGTGCTGCAGCTGCTTTCGAACCTCATGTTCTCCTGGCAGGCCCATGTCGGACACGACATACAATGGCTTTACGCTACGATCGCAATCGAAAACTTTACCGGCGGCATGGCATCTGCAGCGTTCGTCGCCTACATTTCGCGGCTGTGCAATCTGCAATTCACCGCGACGCAGTATGCGCTGTTTTCGTCGCTGGCGGTGGTCGGACGCACGGTGATCGCATCGCCCATGGGTGGAATCGCTGAAACGATTGGATGGGTCGACTACTTCCTGCTGTCGACGGTGATGGCAATTCCGGGCATGCTGCTTCTCATTTTCATGTTGCGGCGCCATCCGGTGACGATCGAGACCCCGGCCGCGAATATCGCGGACGATTGAGGATGGCAAAGCCCCGCGTCGAGATCGAGTTCTGCACCCAGTGCCGCTGGCTGCTGCGCGCCGGCTGGACCGCGCAGGAGCTGCTCACGACCTTCCAGGACGAGATCGGCGAAGTCGCGCTCATCCCCGGCACCGGCGGCGTGTTCGAGGTGCGGGTCGATGGGCAGACCATCTGGTCGCGCAAGGGCGAAGGCCGCCATGCCGAGCTCGCCGAGCTGAAGAAGCGCCTGCGCGATGTGATCGCGCCGGAGCGAACGCTAGGGCACTCGGACCGGAAAGACGAGTAGCGCGCAGACCGCGCCACCCCACTGTCACCCCGGCCTTGAGCCGCGACCTATGCGACAACGCCGCTGAACTGGCCTATCGGTCCCGGGTCGCGCGGAGCCTGTCCTTGGGCGGCGCCAAGCACCGACCCGAGGGCTTGCCCGGGATGACAGGCTGTATTTCAGATATTCACATCCAGCGCATACCCCGCCGAGCGCACGGTGCGCACCAGGTCGGCGGCGTCTTCGATGTTGATCGCCTTGCGCAGGCGGCGGATGTGCACGTCGACGGTGCGCGGCTCGACATAGATGTCGCGGCCCCACACATGGTCCAGCAGCTGCTCGCGGCTGAACACGCGGCCCTGATTCTCCAGGAGGAAGCGCAGCAGGCGGAACTCCGTGGGACCCAGATGCACGTCCTTCTGCCCGCGCCGCACCCGGTGGGTGGCGAGGTCCATGGAAAGGTCCTGGTATTGCAGCACCTCGGTCTCGGTCTGCGGCAGGGCGCGGCGCAGCACGGCGCGGCAGCGCGCCACCAGCTCGGACGGCGAGAACGGCTTGGTCACGTAATCGTCGGCGCCGACCTCGAGGCCGCGCAGCTTGTCGCTTTCCTCGCCGCGCGCGGTCAGCATGATGATCGGCGTGCGGCGATGCTCCGGCGAGCGGCGGATCTGCCGGCACACCTCGATGCCGGAGAGCGCGGGCAGCATCCAGTCGAGCAGGATGAGGTCCGGCCGCTGCTCCTTCACGATCAGCAGCGCCTCCTCGCCATTGGCGGCGTCGATCACGCGGAAGCCCTCGCGCTCCAGGTTGTAGCGCAAGAGGGTGACCAGGGCCGCTTCGTCCTCCACCACCAGCACCAGCGGCTGACCCTGCGCCTCGCGCACGGGCAGCGGGCTGGGCTTGGCGCGATCAGGCATCGATTGGAACATTGGTCGTGTCACCTTTCGGTCGCTCTTCGTCCAGGCTCCGGCCGTGGACCAGGTAATAGACGATCTCGGCCACGTTGGTGGCGTGGTCGCCGATGCGCTCGATATTCTTCGCGATGAACAGCAGATGCGTGCAGGGCCCGATGTTGCGCGGGTCCTCCATCATGTAGGTCAGCATTTCGCGGAACACGCTGTTGTACATCTCGTCGACTTCCTCGTCGCGCCGCCAGGCTGCTCTGGCGCCTTCCGCGTCCTTCTCGATATAGGCGTCGAGCACGTCCTTGATAATCTGCAGCGCCAGCTGGCTCATGCGCGGGATCGAGGCCGCCGGCTTCATCGGCGCGTGGGTAGACAGCACGATCGCGCGCTTGGCGATGTTCTTGGCATAGTCGCCGATGCGCTCGATGTCCGACGCGATCTTGATCGCCGCCACCACCTCGCGCAAATCCTGCGCCATCGGCTGGCGCAGCGCCAGCATGCGGACGGTCATCTGCCCGACCTCGGTCTCCAGCGTATCGATGCGCTTGTCGTCCTGCACCACCTGGGTCGCGAGTTCGCTGTTGCGCCGCACCAGCGATTCGACCGCGCGGGTGAGCTGCGCCTCGGCGAGGCCGCCCATTTCCGCGATCACGTTGTTGAGGCGCTTCAAATCCTCATCGAAGCTCTTGACGATATGGTCGGTCGGCTTGTTCAGCATTGGTTTGTCCTCACCCAGCAATCGCCCGGGACCCGCAAGTCTGAGCGGCCAACTCCAATGAGCCCCTTCCCCCCTTGCGGGGGAAGGTTGGGAAGGGGGGTGATGCCGCGCCAGGTATCTGCCAACCATCGCTTCCGAGAGTGCGCGCCTGTCGGCGCGGTCCCCCCCTTCCAACTTCGGCTAAGCTCACTGCGCTCGCTAAGCCTCCGTATCCTTCCCCCGCAAGGGAGGCAGGGGAGTTCCAGTTGGCTGAATCTGTCATGTTCGGAACGCGGAGGGCGGAATGACCGAGCAGATGCCGTTCTTCCGCCGGCCCGGCACGACGCTGGCGATCCGCTATGCGATCGCCATCGCGCTCACCATCGTCTTCGTGTTCCCGATCTACTGGCTGTTCATGATCTCGTTCAAGACGCCGGGCGAGATCTTTGCGTTTCCGCCCAAGTGGTATGCCCAGCACTTCCAGTTCGGCAACTACTATGGGCTGTTCAAGGACGGCGATGCCAAGACCGTGCTGAACAGCCTGATTCTGGCGGGGGTCAGCACGATCATCGCCATGATCCTCGGCACCATGGCGGCCTATAGCTTGGTGCGGTTCAAGACCGGCGGCGAGAACCTCGCGGTCTGGATCATCTCCCAGCGCATGATGCCGCCGATCGCTATCGCCTTTCCGATCTTCCTGCTCTACGTGTTCTTCGGCTGGGTGGACAGCTATCACGGCCTCATCATCCTCT